>OMQN01000099.1 GCA_900313235.1 uncultured Prevotellaceae bacterium
AGGAAGCCCCAACCAAGTTGCAGGTTTCTGTCAAAGTTTCTGATGCCGACAGGAAGACGATTCAAGATATGTTCGACAAGGAACACAAGTGGATGACAGGTCAAATGCAGAAGCATATCCGTGAGGTCAATGAAATGTTCTATGATGAACGCAAAAGGGTTCGGGAGCGGTACAAGGAATACGATGGAACCAACCTCGGACACTATGTGCAATATTTCTTCTGGTTCTTCTGCGTCATTGGTATCGTCATTTTCGGCTTAACTATCTTCCTGCTACTCGATAGCCATTACCACTGGTCGAAGTAATCTAATGTTGACTTACCCTTCGGTCGTCGAGCTAAACCTTCCCAACATTGCTTGTGGGATTCATTTTGGGAAGGTTTAGCTCGGCAGCCGTTAGGGGAAGCCAACAACAAACCCACTGACAATCGGCTTTTCTGCTGAAAATCAGTGGGTCTGCTTTTTCTGTTGTTAATCTTGATAAGATGAATAATTGTTATTACATCAAAGTCTATTTCTTTGATGTGCTCAATTGCACTTTATATTTCACTGGTCTCATATTGACACCTTCGCCATCCTCAAAAGGATTCTTGATAGTCTGCCATTGAGATGCTCCAAGAGCGTTTCGTAAGGTGTTTTAGCTTGCGCTTGAACTTTTCTATTGATGTCTCATGTGGTCTTGCAGTCCATTTGCGTGTTTGTGAGTCTTTGTATAAGCCAAAGCCGAGATATTTTAGTTTACTCGGTCTGCACACGTGTGTCTTGGTCGCATTCACTTTTAAGCCAAGCTTTTGCTCTATCCATTTCGTTATGGTGTGCATCACCCTATTTGCACTTGCGCTGCTGCCTACTGCTATGACACAATCATCTGCATATCGTACATATCGTAACCCTCTTTTCTCCAACTCTTTGTCCAATTCGTTGAGCATTACATTACTCAACAGCGGCGACAAGTTTCCACCTTGTGGTGTCCCGAGCTCCGTAGCCTCGTAAATTCCATTCTCCATTACACCCGATTTTAGATATTTTCGTATCAAGCTCTCGGTGTCGGGGTCGTGGATTACTCGTCCAACGTAGCTCATCAACTTGTCTTGTGGAACGTTGTCAAAGAACTTTTCCAAGTCTATGTCCACTATCCATTCATACCCTTCGTTTAGGTACTCTAATAGTTTCAATACTGCTTGCTCGCAGCTTCTGCCTGGGCGGAAGCCGTAGCTGTTCTCTTGAAATTCTTCTTCGAAAATTGGTGTGAGCACTTGAACTATTGCTTGTTGGAGCGTGCGGTCTACTACCGTTGGTATGCCGAGTTTTCTTACCCCTCCGTTCGGCTTGGGTATCTCTACTCGTCTCACCGGCGCCGGCTTGTAACTGCGTTCAAGTATTGACTGCCTGAGCGTAGTCCAATTTGCGTTCATATAGTCTCGCAATTCTTCTACTCTCATTCCGTCTATGCCTGCTCCGCCCTTGTTTGCTATCACTCTTTCAAGTGCTGCCCTTACATTACTCTTGTCGAGTATCTTCGCGATTAGTTTCATCTTCCGTCTTTCTTAATTTCCGCTTCCGATTAGTCTTGCCTACCTCCTCCGCGTTTTTCGGCTCTCATACGCCTTGCCTATTTCCGCTCGTCGGCTATCTTATCGGAACATACATTCTTGATTGACGTTACAAATTATTCGGTCCTTCGCCTCGACTGGCTCGCAATCGGCTACTTCGACCTCTGCTGACTTCTCGACATTCGTTGTTACTATCCCTGCGGACTGCCGAGACCTCACGGGATAAGCCATACATCTTTCATCGTTTACCCGCCTGATTTACGCATCAAGGTTACGGTTGCCTTTGGGATTTTGCTGCCTTTGGCCAGCTTGTCCGCTTGATACGCCTTTGTATCAGATTTCTCTACGTCGAGCCACGATTTCGCTATTGCTTCCTCTCTCCCAAGCGTCACCGCTTGAAACTTGCAAGTCGCTCTGGGGGTCGTCGGCAACTACGCCCCTTGTGGACTTTCACCACAGATGTATGACGTGCCCGTCATACCAAAAAAGAGACATCCGGAAGTTCCGAATGTCTCTTTTTTTATTTTGTTGTCAGCGCCAGAAGCCTGCCTTTACAGGTCAAGGCTTCCGACAAAAACATTTGTTGCAAGTCAGGCCTGATTAGTTCCAGCCCGGGTTCTGATGACCTTCCAGAGCCGGGTTGCGCTGCATCTCGTCCTGAGGAATCGGCCACAAGAGCACATACTCGGGGAGTGCACCAACCTTAACATTGTCAACCGGCTTGTTCTGAATCTTTGCACTTGCCAGCGGAGTCCACTCCAGAATGTCCTTCTTCTGAACAGAGCCAGCCATGATAGCCTCGGGGTAGAGACGTGTACGACGGATATCGTCCCAGATCTTGAACTCTACGGGGAACTCGTGCAGACGCTCTGTGAGGATAGCCTTTACGAGGTCGCCATTTACGCTTGCGCTATAGTTAGGCAGACCAGCACGCTTACGAACCTGATTCAGCAAGCCCTCTGCCCTTGCTGTTTCACCTGTGCGAGCGTAGCCTTCAGCAGCGATGAGCAGAACCTCTGCGTAACGCATGGTGGGGATGTTGTTGTCACCAGAAGTACCTTCTGTGATAGCAGTCTCTTCGAACCATGCCCAGATGCCGGGATAGTCAAGAGTGTGTGTAACACCTGTAGCGTCAGTCCAATTCTTGAAGAAGAATTGCTTCTCCATACCACGAACATCGTTATCAGCATAGCTGTTAAGGATGATGTCGCTGGGCTGGTAAGTCTTGTGCATAACGTTCATCTTGAAGAGAGACTTGCCATCAGCGTCCTTCCATGTAGTAGCGTCTGTACCCATGCAGTGGTTAACGTAGCCATTACCGATTTTCTGATTGCTGTAGTCATACTCTTTAGCGTAGATAATCTCCTTAGAGGTCTTAGAGTTCTTGATTACGTTGTAAGCAGAGTTGAGATCTCTTGAGCTTCCGTTCTTCTGCTCGAGCTCTGCGGTGCCACCGTTGATAACCATCTCTGCGTACTTAGCAGCCTGCTTGTAGTCAGCATCGCCACCATTGCAGGGGAAACCTGCACGCTGCAGGTAAACCTCTGCGAGCAGAGTCTGAGCCATTGCGCGTGTTACGCGGCAACCGTTGTCGTAGAACGACTTCTGGGGAAGAGCGGTGCCCTCTGCCAGAGGAGTCAGCTCGTCAATGATGTTCTTGTAAACCTCTGCTGCCGGTGTACGCTCAACGAACATACCTTCGGTAGATGTGTAAGGCTTGGTAACGTAAGGTACGTCACCGAACTCCTTAACGAGGTAGAAGTAAGCGTAAGCGCGGAAGAACTTACCCTGAGCAACGTAGTTTTCGATGGTAGCCTTGTCGAGCACGCTTGTCATCTTGGGCACGTTCTCAAGTACGAAGTTTGCACGAGAGATGCCCTTGTAGAACTCATGCCACAGTGTCATAGCAGAAGAAGTGAATTTCTCCATGTTGAACATGCAGTTCTTTGAAGCCTCTGCGAGCTGTGAGTCTCCGTGGTCGTCGTAGTAAAGACCAGAGATGATGCCACCGTACATGGTAGCCTTAGGCTGCCATCCGCCACCTGCATTGTTCAGGTAGGGCACACCACCGTAATAGAGTGCTGCAACACCCGACTCAGCGTCATCAGCAGTTTTCCAGAATTCTGTTGAAGCCTTAGCGTCGAGCGGATTTTCCTTCAGGAAGTCATCGCAAGATGTCAGTCCCATGGTTGCAGCCACAAACGCGCCAGCCATTAATATATTGATTGACTTTTTCATAAGTTATCTATATTTATTTTCTTTTGAAAAATCTATACTTTATAATTAGAATGCAACGTTAAGACCGAATGTGAAGGTTCTTGCACGAGGATAGGTGAAGAACTGACGGTTGGTACCCCAGTTGTTGCCACCCAGACGTGAAGAGTTATCGGGATCGTAGCCATTATAGTCGCTTGAGGTGATGAGGAACAAGTTGTTCACACCTGCATATACGCGGAGGTTAGAAAGACCAATCTTAGAGATGAGGTTCTTGTCGAAGGTGTAACCCAGCTGCAGGAGGTTGCAACGCAGGTAAGAGCCATCGCATACCCAGTCAGAGTCAGCCTGGTTGTTAGCACCCATACCGAAGTTGTTCAGACGCAGAGCCTGCTCCTTGCCGTTCGGGTTGAGTGTCGGATGCCAAGCCTCCTTGTAGAGGCGGTCAAGACCGTTGGTGAGGAAACGTGCAACAGTTGAGTGGTAGAACTCCTGCATGATGTCAGCACCCCAAGAGAACTGCATATCGAGAGTAAGGTCGAAGTTCTTGTAAGAGAATGTGTTCACAAATGAACCCATCCAGTCAGGCAGACCGTTACCGATAATCTGACGCTCCTTGTATGTAACCTTCTCACCTACGGTGCCAGGGATGTTCATTGTCTCGGGATCCCAGTTGCTAGGAACGCCGTCGTAGATACCTGCACGCTTGTAACCGTAGAATGTAGAGAGAGGCTCACCCTCGCGGATAAGCATATCATAGCCTACGAAGCCGTCGAGAGTAATCTGGCGCTTGCCGCTAACGGGGTCAACAGAAGCACCTTCGTCGAGTTTTTCAACATTGTTCTTGTTGAAGCTGAGGTTAAGAGTAGAGCTCCACTGGAAGTCCTTTGTCTGTACGGGATAAGCCTTTACGAGGATATCGAGACCGCGGTTAGACACTGCACCAATGTTGTCCATGATTGAAGAGTAACCTGTTGACTCAGGAACCGGACGGTTGAGGAGCAGGTCGCTGGTGTACTTGTAGTACCAAGAAACGTCGAAGTTCAGTCGGTTGTTGAACAGACCGAGCTCGAAGCCAAGGTCAAACTGAGCGGTCTTCTCCCACTTCAGGTTTGCATTAGGCATCTTGTCGAGGTAAGAAACAGTAACCATAGAACCGTTGAGGATGGTTGTACCCTGGCTCATGGTAGCGATAGAACGGTAAGTACCAATCTCTGAGTTACCTGTCATACCGAAAGAGGTGTGCAGTTTCAGTTTGCTGATGGTCTTGTTGTTCTCAAGGAACTTCTCGTTAGAAGCCAACCAACCGAGACCTACAGAGGGGAAGAACGCGTACTTGTTGTTCTCACCGAACTTAGAAGAACCGTCGTAACGACCTGTTACGGTAGCCATGTAAGTGTTGTTGTAGTTGTAAGCCAGACGGAGGAAGTAAGAGTTCATTGCCCACTTGTCGTAGTCGCTGCCTACAGAAGGCTTCTCAGTACCTGCACCGAGGTTGTAGAATCCGTAGTAGTCGTCCATAAACTTAGAGTCTGAAGCGCCGAAGTATGTGTACTTGCGAGCCTGCCAAGAAGCACCTGCCATTGCGTTGAGGTGATGCTTGTCGAAGTCCTTAATATAAGTAAGGTAGGTCTCCTCCTGCCAGTAGAGAGAGCTGCTGTTGCTTGCAGATGCAGAGCCGTTGGCGCTCATATCGATAATCTGGTGAGGCTTGAACGGAGTGTAGCCCTGGCTACGGCCGTTGTGGTAGTCGACACCAACCTGAGTCTTCAGGTCAAGACCTTTGAGAAGGTGGAATGTAAGAGCTGCGTTACCGAAAATCTGAGTGTTGTAAGACATAGACTCAACACGCTTGAAAATCTCTACAGGGTTACCTACACCCTCGGGCTGGAATCCCTGATAGCCACGAGAAGGATCGTTCTTGTCCTTCAGAATGGCAGTAGTTCTAATCATGTTGTTCTGCATGTACTCGCCGTCAAGAGAAACGGGGAGGAACGGAACCTGCTCAATCATAGTACGCAAACCGCCCTGGCTGTAGGGATTGTCTGATGTACGGTTACCCCAAGTGTGGTTAACCAACATGTTTACAGAAGTAGACAGCCACTTTGTGGGGTTGTCGTCGTAAGAAACCTTAGCGTTAACACGCTTGTAGTAAGAGTTGAGGAGGATACCCTGCTGGTCGGTGAAGTTAAGGAATGCACCGATAGAGCTGCCGTCAGCACCTGTGCGCTGGATGCTCAGCTGGTGGTTCTGAGAGAGAGCTGTGCGAGAGCAAGCGTCCTGCCAGTCAGTGTCGTAGATAGGCTCGCCGTTCTTGAACAGGCGCTCGTCGGTAAAGATCTTTGACAGATCTGTGTCAAAGTTCATACCCTGGAACTGGTTAGCGTTCTCCAGACCCTGCTTGAAAGCTGCCATCCACTCCTTAGAGTTCATGACATCCATCTTGCGAGCCATTGTGCTCACTGAGAGAGAGCCGTCATAAGACACATGCACACCCTGTCCACCATTGCCGCGCTTTGTGGTAACCATAATCACACCGTTGGCACCACGAGCACCGTAGATGGCTGCTGCAGAAGCGTCCTTCAGCACCTCGATAGACTCGATATCGTTCGGGTTGAGAAGGTTGAAGTCGCTCATTGCCACGCCGTCTACAATGTAGAGAGGACTTGTAGAAGCATTGATGGTAGCGATACCACGGATGATAACGCGCATCTCACCACCGGGCTGACCTGTATTGCTGAAGATGTTGACACCGGCAGCCTTACCCTTCAAACCGTCGAGGGCGTTGAAAGACTGCTGCTTGATGATGTCGGCACCCTTAGTGTTAGATACAGAACCTGTAAGGTCGGACTTACGCATTGTGCCGTAACCCACTACTACCAGCTCGTCGAGAGTGGTATCCTCGGCTTTCAGCACCACGTTGAGTTTGCCGTTCTTAGCCTGAGCGACAGGAATCTCCTGGCTCAAGTAGCCCAGATACGAGAACACCAGTGTTCCGCCAGCGGGAGCACTGATAGAATATTTACCGTCGATGTCGGTGATTGTAGCCGTCTGTGTGCCTTTCACACGAACGGTACCGCTTACGATCAGTTCGCCTTTGTCGTCGGAAACGGTTCCGGCAACTGTCTTGGTCTGGGCATTGATAGTGCCCACACCACCCCACAATAGGCAGAAAATCATGCCTAAAAGTGCGGTAAGATACATTCTTTTTAAATTCATATTTAAAAAAAAATTTGGTTTTTTAGTTATAATTGTTAAACGGTGTGATGTTCAGTATATAGAGTTTCGCATGTCTTTCGACAGTGACTTGCCATTGTTGCCATGCCGTTATTGCCCAGTCACGACTTCTTTGACACTCGAGTTGCCTGCAAACGTCATGTTAACGCATGTAGTTATTATTCAGTTATTTTGTTTTGGCTTATGATAACATTGCAAAGATAATAACAATAATTTAATAACGTATAGTTTACGTTAAGCTGTTTTAGATTTTCTCTGTGCAAATATACGCACGAATATCCTTCCGCTTATCCTGTTTCGTGCCAAAACTATAGGTCGATGCTGTTTAGCACGTCCAGTTTGCCGTCGTTCACCAACTTGATAATCAGTTCGCCAAACAACGTGTTTTGCCAGGCAAACCAGTCGCGGGTAAAATT
>OMQN01000017.1 GCA_900313235.1 uncultured Prevotellaceae bacterium
GCGCACCTCGCCAGAGAGTCCCACCTCGCCAGCCATGCACCATCCCTCTTCAATGGGTGTGTCGACATTGCTCGACAGTACAGCGGCTATCACACTCAAATCCATCGCCATATCCGTCACGCGCAGACCTCCCGCAATATTCAGGAACACGTCCTTCTGCATCAGTTTGAAACCCACACGCTTCTCCAGCACGGCCAGCAGCATGTTCAGACGACGCTGGTCGAAACCCGTTGCTGAGCGCTGAGGTGTTCCGTAGGCTGCTGACGATACTAGCGCTTGTGTCTCTACTAGGAACGGCCGTACACCCTCAATGGCCGAACTGATGGCTACACCTGAGAGTCCGTCGTGGTCTTCGGTAAGCAACAGCTCTGAGGGATTCGAGACCTGTCGCAGTCCTGTCTGCTGCATCTCGTAGATGCCCAGTTCGGAGGTGCTTCCAAAGCGGTTCTTGATGCTGCGTAGAATGCGGTACATGTAGTGCTGGTCGCCCTCAAACTGGATGACGGTATCGACAATGTGTTCCAGGATTTTGGGACCTGCCAGCGTACCCTCCTTGGTGATATGGCCAATCAGAATGACAGGTACACCACTGGTCTTGGCAAAGCGGAGTAGGGCAGAGGCACACTCGCGCACCTGGGCAATGGAGCCCGCACTGCTCTCCACATCCTCTGTCGAGATGGTTTGAATAGAGTCCACCACCACTACTTCGGGCTGTACCTCTTTGATGTGGTCAAAGATGGCTTCCAGCGAGTTCTCGCAAAGTAGGAGGAAGTTGTCGTTGTTGGCAGTTCCACCGACAGCAAGGCGCTCAGCACGCATCTTCAGTTGGTGAGCACTTTCCTCACCGCTGACGTACAGCACCTTCTTGTCCGCCAGCTGGAGCATGGTTTGCAGCGACAGCGTCGACTTGCCGATGCCAGGTTCGCCACCCAGCAACACAATACTGCCAGGCACCAATCCGCCACCCAGCACGCGGTTCAGCTCTTGGTCGTGCATGTCGATGCGGGGGTCGTCGTGTGACGAGATGTCCTTCAGACGCAATACCTTGGCAGCATCGCGCCCTCTGTCGGAAATGCCCCGGCTATTGCCTAAAGTACCTCGTCCCTTGGAGAGAGGCTGGGGGGAGGCCTTAATCTCCTTGAACGTGTTCCACTGGCCGCACGCTGGACATTTGCCTATCCATTTGGCCGACTCCTGTCCGCAATTGTCGCAGACATACATTGTTTTGTCTTTTGCCATAACGATTGCAAAATTACGAAATTATTATGAACCAGAGGTCGCGAACACCGTTAAAAGTTAATAATCGTGAGCAATAATGCATGATGAATTATGAATTATTTCGTATCTTTGCAGGCAATATGAAGAAATTGATACCGATGATTGTTGTGCTGGTGCTATTGGTAGCCTGCGGACAGTCGTATGAAGAGACGAAGCGCATCACGCGCGAACAGCGTCGAGAGGCTTGGCGTAAGGACTCGGCAGCGCTGAAGATTGCCGTGATGCCTACGCTGGACTGTCTGCCACTGTTTGTGGCGCAGCAGTATGAACTCTTTGATTCTGCCAATGGTGGCGTGCGTCTGAAGGTCTACCAGGCACAGATGGATTGCGACACGGCAGTACAGCGTGGCAGGGTAGAGGGTTTCGTCACCGACCTGGTGCGCGCCATGCGCATAGACAAGCAGGGCGTGAAGATGCGCTATGTGGCAGCGACGAATGCCTACTGGCAGTTGGTGACCAACCGCAATGCGCGTATTCGACAGTTGAAACAGCTGGACGACAAGATTGTGGCAATGACTCGCTTCTCGGCAACAGACCTGTTGACAGATCGTGCCCGAGACTCGGTGAAGTTGGCTGCTGAGCGTGTGTATAAAGTGCAGATTAATGACTTGAATGTGCGCATGCAGATGTTGCTGAACAACGAGATTGATGCTTTATGGTTGCCCGAACCACTGGCTACACAGGCCCGTGTGATGAAACACCCTGTGGTGCTGGATTCGCGCGACGTGAAGGTACAGTTGGGCGTGATGGCTTTCCGCGACAAGGAAATGAAACGTAAGGAACGTGCCAAACAGTTGGCGCTGTTTACGCAGGCCTACAACCAGGCATGCGATTCGATTAATAAATATGGTGTCGCCCATTACCGCAACATCTTAAAAGACCGCATCAAGATGAAGGCTTCGCTGCTCGACTCGATACCGCAGGATATTCATTATATCCATGCGCAAGTTCCGCGTCAGCAGGATATGATGCTCGTTGAACAGTGGCTTGCGGGGGACAACAAACAATAAGCAATAATTGGGGTGATGAATGAGAGTCTGAAACTCGTTGACGAGGCATTGCAGGCAGGCAATGTGGGGAGGGCTATTCGCCAAATGGAGAACTATCTGGCTGCATGGCCCGAGCAGCATACTGCCGAGAAACTGGCACAGGTAAGCGAGGATTACCACCGCATGGAAGCCTATTGGCTGCAGGGCGGCACAGACCCTCAGCGCGAAGAACTATACCAGCGACTGTTGCAGCGCGTGTATGTGCTCTATGCTAACGTGATGCACTACCACCGCATGAATGCATCGCCCTATCAGAACAGTCTTTACACCCGTGTGCGCCAAGGGCAGCGCGACTGGTCGTTGACAGCCATCCGTCATGAGATGGAGGGCTTTGTCAGCAATGTCGCCATGTTGCAGTTGGAGCCCGACAACAAGCGTGCCGCGAAGAGCGAGGCACTCTATCGGGACCATCAGCAGCAGATGAACCAGTTGTTTGAATATGTGTTGACGTCGCGTCAGTGGTCTGATGGTGTAGGTAGCCAGTTTACGGAGATGATGACGTCACTGACGATTGACAGCATAGACCAGCAGCTGCTGATTGCTGCCATCACACTGTCGTTGCTGAACCAGTATGACATGGCAAAGTTCCGCTTGCTGACAGAGGTCTACCGACTGTCTCAGGACGAGGCTGTGCGTCAGCGTGCCTTGGTAGGGTGGACATTGTCGCTATCGGATACCTATCAGCGGGTTTATCCTGAGCAGCGCCAGCTGATAAGCGCCTTGCTGCAGTCAGAAGAGGTGTGTCAGGAACTCACCGAGTTGCAGATACAACTCATCTACTGTCTCAACGAGGAGAGCGCCAGCCGTACCATTCAGAAGGAAATCATGCCCGACTTGCTGAAGAACTCGTCGAAGATGATGGCTCAAGACATTGAAGGTACGGAGGAAGAACGACTGGAAGAGGTGTTACATCCTGAGGTCTCTGAGGAGCGCATGGAACATTTGGAGGCTTCTATGCGCCGTATGCAGGACATGCAGAAGGAGGGCGTCGACGTCTTCTTCCACGGCTTTTCACAGATTAAGCGCTACCCCTTCTTCTATGACATCAGCAACTGGCTGGTACCGTTCTATTGGCAGCATGCTGACATCGCACAGATTGTCGGCAAGCAGGAGAATCTGTTCTTCTTGAACAAGGTCTTTGCCAGCAATGCGTTTTGCAATAGCGACAAGTATTCGTTTGTGTTGGCTATGCAGGACGTGATGGGACGTTTGCCACAGCAGATGCGCGATATGCTGCAGCGTGGCGAATATTCAGCAGATGAACTGGGAGAGAAAGTGGAACAGTCGGCTGCCTACGAACGCCGCCTATACTTGATGGATATCTACCGCTTCTTCCGCCTCTATCCGCACCGCGCAGAACTGTATAATCCTTTTGAAACCACCGCTGACGAGTTGGGAGGCTGTGGATTCTTTGCGCTGAACGTGTTGGCAGGTACACCGATAGAAAAGTACAAGGTGCAGATTGTCAGACAGTTGAAGAAGCCGAAGATGCTGCATGCAGCGCAGCGCCTGCTGGAAACCTTTGCTGAACCGTATCGCGACATGCAGTACTATTTGTGGACTCACGACTACGATCACGCCTTAGAACTGAATCCCAAACATGAGCGTGCGCTGCTCGGTAAGGGGCGTCAGCTGTATGACGAGGGGCGCTATGAAGAGGCGCTGACGTGGTTTGAACAGTTGGCGGAAACTTATCCGGAGAAGGCAAACAACCAGTTGTATGTTGCCATCTGTCTGGTGCAGTTGGAACGTTATGAGGAAGCGTTGAAACCACTCTACCGACTGAACTATGAACAGCCCGACAACGACGCTGTCAGCAGAGTGTTGGCATGGACTCAAACTTGTCAAGGAAAACTGGAACAGGCTGCCAACATCTATGAGCAGCTGACGAGTTGCGAACAGCAGGAAGATGACGACCTGAAGAACTATGGCTACTGTCTATGGCTGCAAGGCCAGGTGGACAGGGCAAGAGAACGGTTCCACCAGTACTGTCAGCGTCGTGGACAATCGGCGGTCGCTCAGAAAGATTTCTTTGATACCGAGTGGTTGCAGAAAAGAGGCATCACGATAGAGGAAATCAACATGATGCAAGCACTCCTTTAATTCTTTACGCTTACAGGAACGGCTGTAGCAGGTGGGCAAACCACCCACGGAACTTCTGCCAACCCGTGCGGAACTCGTCCCACGACTCTTCTGTCAGTTGGAAGCTCTGCTGCTTGTCGCGCCAGAACATGTCGTCGAGCTCGCGGGTAGTACAAGGGTCGATGATGACGGCGTTCTCCTCGAAATCACACTTCAGACTGCGGGCATCCAGATTGGTGCTGCCTACTGTGCAGTATTTGCCGTCGACCATCATAATCTTGGAGTGGTGGAAGCCGGGTTGGTAGAGCCAGACAATGGCACCACGCTTCATCAACTTGTGAGCCTGGTACAATGCACAGTCGGGCGTCAGGGGGATATCGCTCTTTGACGACAGCATGATTTCTACCTTCACGCCACGACGGATGGCACGTGTCAGCGCACGTGTGACGGTAGGTATCAGCGTGAAGTAGGGGTTGATGATATGGATGGAGTCTTTTGCCTGATTGATGGCGTTGATATAGAATGTACGCATAATTTTGGGCGTGACGCCAGGCTCACGGTTGAGGATGCCCACCATCTTACGTCCACTCGTGCGAGTGGTGTCTGGTTTCAGTCCGTTGAAGTGCGTCAGCGTGCCGCCATTATAGTATTTCATGCCGCCAACGTTCTGCCCTGTCGTGCGGTTCCATATTCTGAGGAAGATGGTCTGCAGCTCGTTGACTACGTCACCCTCCAAACGGCAATGCATGTCGCGCCATTCGCCCACCTGTTCCGTACCTTTGATATAATAGTCGGCCACATTCATACCTCCCGTATAGGCTATCTTACCGTCGATGACTACAATCTTTCGATGGTCGCGACCGTAAATGTGGTTTACCCACGGGAAGCGGATGGGGGAGTACTCTACAATCTCTATGCCTTCCTCACGCAAAGGCTTCAGGTGGCGCTTCTTCAGTGGCTGGTTGTTGGAGTCGTTGCCGAAGCCATCGAACATGGCGCGTACCTCGACACCCTCCTTGCTTTTCAGGCGCAGCAGGTCGAAGAGCAGGAAGGCGATAGAGTCGTTGCGGAAGTTGAAGTATTCCAGATGGATGCTGCTCTTGGCCTGAAGGATGGCATGGAACATGTCGTCAAATTTCTCCTGACCGGAAAAGAGGAGCGCCACGCTATTGTTATGCGTAAAGCGGACTCCGCTGTCGCGCAGCGTGTGGACTATCAAAGAATCGCTTGTCTGCGCAGAGGCAGACAAGCTGATGATGGTTATAAAAAAGAGTACTAATCGTCTTAACATGGTTTATTTCTTATTCTTCAGACGATATTCAAGTGGGGTCATACCGTACTTGTCCTTGAAGATGTTGATGAGATTCTCTGCTGTCATAAAACCAACGTTGAGCGCCAGCTCGCTGAGGTTGATGTTGGTGGTGACAAGCAGTGTGCAGGCGTGCTTCAGACGTATCTCGCGAACCACCTCGGCAGGTGTCTTGGTCGTAATGGCACGTATCTTGTGGAAGAACGGTACTCGTCCCATACCCATAGCGGTAGCAATATCCTCCAGACTGATTTGTCCGCGACTCATGTTCTGCAGTACGAACTGCTCTACATTGCGCATCAGCTGTTGATCCATGATGTTGTTCATGGAGTAGTCGCCAATAGTGTTGTCGTCATAGTATTTGGCCAGCATGTTGACTTGCTCTGGCTTGGCGGCAACCTCCATCTTGTCGATGTCTTCCTGCGTCTGAGGAGTTTCCGGCTCTTCCTGTTTCGGAGCCACATTTCCACTCTTAAGCTCTTCAAAACTCATGGTGGCAGTCGTCATACTGGCATTCTGACCTTCCAGCATACGCGTTTCCTTACCTTCGATGACGTTCTGGTTAATCTCAATAGGAGCAAGACCCATCACCTTGTTGAAACGCATGACGGCTTCCTGTACGTTGAACGGCTTAGCAAGGTAGTCGTCAGCAGCCAGTGTGATGTTCAGGTCGTTCATGGTCTCTGGTGTCAGCACGGTGTCAGTCATCAGCACAAACTTGGTCTTGTTCTTGCTATGGCTGGACTTGAACTGGTTGCATAGCTCGCTACCCGTGATGCTGTCGCCCATGTCGTGCTTGCAGACCACGAGGTCGGCTTTGAGCGTCTCGATGTCGGGGATGGCATCCTTGATATTGTCGTAGATGTGGAAGTCGTAGATTTCGCAGAGGTGGGCACGCATGAAGTGCAGGAACTCGCGGTTGTTGTCGATGAAGACCACGCAGAACTTCTGAGTCTGTCCCTCGAAGCGCAGTGGCTTGATGTCGAGCGACAACTGCTGGCCTGTCTCGACTGCCAATTCGATTTCTCCCTCCTCGTTCAGCTCCAGACGATCCTTGGCAGTAGACTCTGCCTTCTTCTCGGGATTCTCCAGCGTGCTCTGCATCTCGGAGATACGTGTAATAACTTGTAACAGTTGGAAGTGCAGCGAGTTAAGCTGTTCACGGCCTTCCAACGACTGTTCGCGCATCGACATGTCACCAATGATTGTCGTCATGCGAGCCATGGGCTGACGGAGTTCGTCACTGGCCAGTTTGATTTCCTCGCGCTGACGTTTCAGCTCTTCGATGACGGTGTTACGCTTCTTCCATGCCTTTCTGTACTTCTTGATGCCAAAGCGCCAGATGATGACGAAGATGATGAGTATGACGACATAGCATGTCAGCATCCACCACGACAGCCACCATGGGCGGTCGATATGGATTTCGAGGATGCGCTCTTGATTGCTGACAGCGCCCTCGGCACTAACGGCTTTGACATGTAGTTTATAGTCACCGCTGCTCAGATTCTCAAAACGGACGCCATGGAGTAGGGCATCGCCATTACGCCAGTCGTTGTCCATACCCTCCATCCAATACATGAACTGCAGGCGCTCGCCTTGGTTGTAGTTACCTGCAGCAAACTTAATGGTGATGGTGCTCTGACTGTTGTACAGTTCTATCCTGTTGCTCTCGTTGAGGGCTTGTGGCAGGATGATGTTACCGTCGTAGTTGACACCCGTCTGGATTTCCTGTTCTCCAACAAACAGCTGTGTCAACATGACGCGAGGCAATGTGATCTGCTCGTCTTTGTTGCTGTGACGTACCCAGTTTACACCATAAAGTCCACCAAACAGTACCTCTCCATTCTTCTTGGTGAGGATAGAACCCATGTTGAACTCGTTGCTTTGCAGACCATCGCTGACGGTGTAGTTGTAGAGACCGTAGTTGAAGGTCTCGTCTTCATGGTTACGCTGTACGACGATACGGCTGACACCATTACTCGTCGTTATCCAGATGCTGTGGTTCTTGTCTTCTGCAATACCGCAGATGGTATTGTTGCACAGTCCGTCTTTCTCTGTAATAATGCTCAGCTCGTCGTTGGCAGGGTTCAGGATGTTGATACCTTCGCGCGTACCTATCCATAACAGTCCCCTGGAGTCTTCGTAGATTTGGGTGATATAGTTGTTCGTAAACGACTTCATGTTAGATGCGTTACCCGTCAGAAGAGTCTTCTCGCGTGTTGACAGGTTGAGCACCACTAGGCCTTCAGCCGTACCAATCAGCATGTTGTTGTTGGTGCCATAGAACAGTGCCGTGATATTGTTGGTTGTCAGCATGCCATTCTCACGCGTGTACGACGAGAAGGTATTCATTCTGGGGTTGTAGACCTGCAGACCGCCATTGGTTGCAATCCATAGGTTACCGCTCTTATCACAACTCAGCGCGTTGATATGGTCATCGATGAGCGTCTTCATGCTGTCGCGCGCTGCCGAGTAGATGGTGCTGACGCCATCTTTGATGCGTGTCAGACCATTCTGCTTGGAACCTACCCACAGGCTACCGTCAGAAGTAGTAGTCATAACGGTAATCTTCTGGCTGGCCAACGTTCCTTCATAGTCTACGAGACCTTTGTCGCCCGTACCATACCATATCTTGCCGTTGCTGTCTTCTGCAATGGCTGTGATGTCGCCGTTAATCAGCGACTGGAACTTATAGATGTTGTCGCCATAGTAGGCTAGTCCCGACTTCTCCGTACCTACCCATAGCAGGTCGGTATCGTCGACATATACACTCTGGATGCTGATGACGTCCTCTGCTATCTGGAATCTGTTGACTCCCTTAGGATGTACAGGTTCCATCTGCAACGTATTTATGTCGCAATGAATCAGACCCCTACGGTCAGTGCCTATCCAGATGTTACCCTTGCTGTCTCCGACAATACCGTTCACGCTGTGGTCTGTGTTGTTTCCCGTCATACCCAGTTGGTCGCCAATGGTGGTGTTCCACGTGTTGGTATTCTTGTTATAGAGCATCAATGTGCCCTGTCCATAGAGCCAGATGTTGTCCTGTTGGTCAGCAAAGGCTTTCAGCGTGGCCGACTTGCGCAGATGCTGCTGGGCAATCACTTCGTTCTTCCATACTGTATGCTGCTGGTGCATTACGTCGCAACAGACGATGCGTCCGTCGTCATAGATGATTAAGGCACCATCGCGGCACTCGCTGATAGAGGTGATTGCACCCTGCGGTACACCATGGGAGTCGTCTGTATAGCCAAACTCAAAGAGCAGCTGCTGTTGCATGTTGTAGGCTACGACACCCTTGTTGGGAATGGCTGCCCAGAAGTTCTTGTGACTGTCAATGTATACGACACTGGGAGAACCCTCGATACCCATGCGCCCATAGACTTGTTTCATGTCACGCTCGAAGGTCTCGGTCTGGGGGTGGTATATGCAGAAACCTGCGGAGGTCTCTATCCATAGAGTGCCCTCCAGGGTTTCCTGAATACTGATGATATAGCTGTCGGGCAGTGAAGAACCGTCCTGCGAGTTACACTGGAAATTGTGGAATGTATAGCCGTCGTAGCGGTAGAGTCCGGCAGGTGTTCCGAACCATACATAGCCTCGCGAGTCTTTCAGTATGCAGTTTATCTGGCTAATGGTCAGACCACTACGGGCATCCAACGTCTTAAACAGGTAAACGCCAGCAGCTGCCAGCGGCAATGCCAGCATCAGGATGAGCAATATCTTTCTCAGTATCTTCATATACCTTATATATATTATAGTACGCACGCGTAGCGGTCTACAATGCCCATGAGGTGGTTGTCGTTGTCCACTACCAGTACATTATGTATTTTATGCTTGTTCATGATTTTCTGGATGTCTGATATCTTAGCCTGCGGGCCAACGGTCTTAGGTGTGCGCGTCATTATGTCCTCAACGGTGTGGTTGAAGAATTCTGCCTGCCACTTCTCCATGGCTCGGCGGATATCGCCATCGGTAATCAGACCCGCAATCTTGTTGTTCTCTATGGCAACACCCAGTCCCAGCTTTCCTTTGCTGACGTGTATGATAGCCTCCCCCAGGTGCATATCGGCAGATAGCACGGGCATGTTTTCTGTTATCATCACATCCTGGGCTGTCGTCAGCAGGCGCTTACCCAGTTCTCCACCAGGATGGAACTGTGCAAAGTCCTGTGGACGGAAGTGACGCTTCTCCATCAGTGCGATGGCCAATGCATCGCCCATAGCCAGTGTGGCAGTAGTACTGCTTGTCGGTGCCAGATTCAGCGGACAGGCTTCTTTCTCTACGCTGACATTCAGGTGGCAGGTGGAGTATTTGGCTAACAGCGATTGTGGGTTACCGCTCATACCGATGATGGGTATCTGCATGTGCAGTACCATTGGAATGAAGCGCAACAGCTCGTCCGTCTGTCCAGAGTTAGAGATGGCCAGCACCACGTCGCCTTGCGACATCACGCCAAGGTCGCCATGATAGACATCCAGCGGATTGATAAAGAACGATGGTGTTCCTGTCGATGCCAGTGTGGCAGCAATCTTAGCTCCGATGTGGCCGCTCTTGCCTACACCTGTTACGATGACCTTTCCTTTACACTCCAGCATCATGTCGACGGCGCGCTCGAAGTCGTCATCCATCTTGGGTATCAGGTCGAGTATGGCCTGTGCCTCATCCTTTAAGCTCTGTATAGCAATCTCTCTTGTAGTCACAATTCTCAATTTTAGTTCTCCATTAACTTTTTAATCAAGTCAAATAGCGCACTTAGCTGCAGCATGTTGGCCGCATCGCTCAGTCCTTGGTCTGGGTTGGGGTGTACCTCAAAGAAGAATCCTGTGGCACCAAAGGCTTTGGCTGCCATCGCCATTTGTGGTACGAAACGACGGTCACCTCCCGTCTTGCCGTCAGCACCGCCTGGGCGCTGTACGCTGTGGGTACAGTCCATGATGACGTTGTCCGTGATTTCCAGCATGTCGGGAATGTTACGGAAGTCGACCACCAGGTTATTGTAGCCCATCATGTTGCCGCGCTCCGTGAGCCATACCTCCTTGGCGCCACCATCGAGGGCCTTCTCAACAGGGTATTTCATGTCGTGGCCACTCAAAAACTGTGCCTTCTTGATGTTGACCGTCTTACCCGTCTTGGCAGCGGCCAGCAACAAGTCTGTCTGTCGGCAGAGGAAGGCAGGAATCTGCAGTACGTCACATACCTGTCCTGCGGGTTCTGCCTGCCAGGCTTCATGGATATCTGTTAATACGCGCAAACCATATTTTGCCTTAACGTCACTCAGCATGAGCAGGCCATGATCAATGCCAGGACCACGGAATGAATGTACAGAGGTACGGTTAGCCTTGTCAAATGAGGCCTTAAAAATAATGTCGGTACCCAGTTTCTTGTTGATTTCCACCAACTTAGCAGCCACCGTGTCCAGTAACTCGGCAGACTCTATTACACAGGGACCAGCTATAAACGTCTGTTTCATTGTATTTTCCTTACATAATACCTTGCAAAGTTACGCATTTTTCTCTTAAATCCCATGATTTTCGTCAATTTTTTGCCTAAAATGTAAAAAAGTTGGGAAAACATTTGGTAGTTTTAAAGTTTTTTCCTTAACTTTGCACCGTCAAAACGAAAAAATACGTTAAGACACCTATTGAATTGGAAAATATTTATTTCATTAATCTATTAAAAAATTAAAATTATGAAAAAGATTATGATGACTCTGGCTGCAGTCGCAGTAGCAGCTACAATGAACGCTCAGATGTACATTGGTGGCGGTATTAACTTCATCAACAGCACAAACAAGACTAACGCTGCTGCTGAGAGCACTCGTACAGTTTTTGCTATTGCTCCTGAGTTTGGCTACAAGCTGGATGACAAACTGGGCGTAGGTATCGTTCTTGGTTTCGGTACTGGCAAGAACAAGGTTGAGAATACTACCGTTAATCCTGCAACTTCTGTTGAGACTAAGTCTACTACTTTCAGTGTTAAGCCTTATCTTCGTTATCAGGCTCTGACTGTTGGTAGCTTCAACGTATTTGTTGATGGTGGTCTTGGTTTCTCTACTACCTCTGCTGACAACATGAAGAATTCTATGGATTTCGCTTTGTTCGTAACTCCTGGTGTTGCTTACAATGTCAACGAGAAGTGGAGCATTGTTGCTAAGCTGGACGATATGTTCACCTTTGGTTATCACAAGGATGCCGTTGCTGACGTAGCTGGTGCTCCCGATGCTCCTTCTACCATCTCAGCTGGCCTGTCAACTGGTGGTTTCAACCTGGGCAGCCTGACCTTCGGTGTTTACTACAACTTCTAATCCAAGAGTTTAGTTAAGAACAAAATAATAAGGTGAGTCTCATGGCTCACCTTATTTTTATTGTTACTTAGCACTAAGTTTAATGTGCTGCTGTTATCAGCTTGGTACTGTTCAGTTATTAGGCTGATACGATACCGTTATTACGCTAATACAGCTCTGTATCACGCTAATACAGCTCTGTATCACGCTAATACAGCTCTGTATCACGCTAATACAGCTCTGTATTAGGCTGTTTCTTACTCTTCCCTTCTGTTCTTCTTTCGATTCATCCAGCTGTCTATGAACGAGAAAATGACGTAAGTGAAGAGACCAGCAATGATGCCGTCGGTGATGCTACCCGTGACAGGCATGAGCAGAATGGTAAGAAAGGCGGGCATCGTCTCTGCTGGGCGACGGAGGTGAATATGTCGAACCGAACTGAAGAGGTAGAAGCCTGCCATAACCATGATAGGTGATGTGGCAGCAGCGGGTATAGCTAAGAAAAGAGGAGCTAAGAAGAGACTGAGTACAAAACACAGCGCAACGACCAGGGCTGTGAATCCTGTACGTCCTCCTTCAGCAACACCTGTGGCACTCTCCACATAGGTGGTTACCGTGCTACAACCTAGACAGGCACCCGTTATGGTGGCAATAGCATCACTCAGCATAATGTTGCGCATGTGGGGAATACGACCGTTAGGACGGATATGTCCCGTATTTGCCATCAGACCCACAACAGAACCCAGCGTGTCAAAGACGTCGAAGAACAGCATGGTGAGCACACAAACCCAGAGGTCTGGGGTGAGCAGGTCTTCCCATGAGAACTGGCAGAAGAGTGGGGCAGGCGAGGTAGGCATGCTGAACAGGTGGTCGGGAATAGTCGTGACACCAGCAGGAATACCAATAAGGGTTATGATAATAATGGTGAGCAACAGGCCGCCACGCACTCGTAATACGATGAAAATACCTGCGAGCACCAGTCCCAGCAGGAATAGCAGCGATGGTGCGCTGACTAATGTGTGGATATGATTGAAGATCGTGCCTTCTGCCAGCAGGCCGCTGTTCTTGAATCCTATCATGGCGATGAAGAAGCCGATACCTGCTGCAATAGCGTATTTTAGCGAGGCGGGTATCATCTCGAAGATAATCTGTCGCAGGTTGCTGATGCAGAGCAAGACGAAGAGGACACCTTCCAAGAATACAGCTGTAAGTGCGAACTGCCACGTATAACCCAACGACAGACAAACCGTCTCGACAAAGAATAGGTTGATGGCCAGACCTGGTGCCTGTCCAAAGGGACGCTTGGCGAGAAATGCCATGAGCAGCGTACCAACGATGGTAGCCAGCGTGGTGGCGGTGAGCAGCGATTCTACAGGATAACCTTGTGCGGCGATTGGTGCAAACATGATGGGCATCAACGCCAGGATGTACGACATGGTGGTGAAGGTGGTGAGTCCTGAGAGCACTTCTGTCTTCAGGCTATGCTGTTGCAGAGAAAAACCTACGAGTGATAATAACTTAGCTTTCATCTATTTATGAGTTATTCGTAAAGCGTTATGAAAGATGCGATGGGATGATGAGGTCAAATTTAGAACCTACCGTATTTGTGGTATCGAGTGTCAGTGTACCACCGAGACGCTCGGCAATCATGCGGGCAATGGTCAGACCAAGACCGATACCTTGTGAGAAGCTGTCAAGCTTGGAGAACCGTTCAAAGATAAACTCCTTCTTGTCTTCCGGAATACCCATTCCTGTATCGATTACTGAGAAGTGCAACTGTCCCTCTTCCTCACTCAGGCGTAGCGTGATGCTACCCTCGGTGGTGAACTTCGCAGCATTGTCGAGTAGCTTATTAAGAACAATGTGAATCATGCGAGGATAGGTGTTCACCATCTGACCTTCGGGAATGGTGCACTCGCTGTTCAGCTTGACGCCCTCGGCAACAATCTGGCTGATGGAGTCCATGGCCTGTTCTATGATAGTGGCACCCAGACAAGGCTCTGCTGGTGGCAGTTCGTTGTTGCTCTCAAGGTCTGAGATAAAGAGCAGGTCATCGAGAATGTTGGTGAGCAGGCGAGCGTTGTCCTCAATGCGTTGGCAGCAGTCAAGGCGCTCGGCTTCCTGCATCTCCACACCAGGCATATTCAGTATCTGCGTAAAGCCGCTGATGGCGTTGAGGGGTGTGCGGATTTCGTGGGTCATACTTTGTATGAACGAGGTCTTGGCCTTGGATGCTGCCTCGGCACGGTCACGCTCTATGGCCAGCTGTTTGTTCTGAGCCACCACTACGTTGCGCTCTCGCTGTAGCTGCTGGTTCTTGATTTCCAGTCGGCGCGTCCAGCGACTGTTGATGGTCAGGAATGCCAGTAGCGCCACGATGCCCAGTATCATTGCTACGCTACCCGTAGTGAAACGTGAGCGTTGCTGCAGCAGTTCGTTCTGCGTTTTCAACTTGTTGATGTCGGTGGTTGTGACAGCTGTAGTGTCTGCTGTCGTGTTGGCCGCCTGCATGGTACCATGTTGGCTGGATGTCGCCATGACGAGCATGACTGCAGTCAATAGCATGGTCCGCGCAATTCGTTGCGCTGTTCTCCTTATCATTTCTCTCATTTGTCAGCTTTATTTCAATTTCTGATGTGTACATCCTGCTGTGGGAACGGAATCTCGATGTTGTTCTCGTTCAGCGTGTCGTAGATGATAGCCAGAACGTCGCTCGTGATGGCACCACGCAGTAGCGCTTCCGACCAGACAAAGGCCTTGAAGTTTACGCTCGAGTCTGCCAGTTCCGATACACGGGTAAAGATGGGCTTTGTTGGGTCTACGCCATCAATCTCGGCCTCGTTGAGTGCCTGTTCTACCAGTTTCTTGACCTGGCCGATATTGCTTCCATAAGCCACACCGAAGGTGATGATTTGCAACACATAGCCGTGGTTGCGCGTCAGGTTCTTGTAGTTTTTGGCAAAGAGCTGGGCATTCTGGAAGGTGATAACCTCGCCTGTCAGAGCCTCGATGACTGTTGACGTGTAGCTGATGCTGGTGACACGTCCTGTGGTGTCGTCAATCTGAATGAGGTCGCCCACCTTGATGCGTCCTGTCATAAGTGATACACCATAATAGATATTTTCGATGATGTCTTTCGAAGCGAAACCGATACCTGTCGACAAGCCGCCTGTGATGACCATCAACCACTCTAACGAGACATTGAGAATAGCCATGGAGATGAGGAACCATGTGCCCCATACCAATACTTGCAGCACGTTCTTGCCCATCACCTCGCGACTAGCTGCCGTCTCCGGGTCTTTGTTCTCGAAGTGCATGCGCATGAATTGCAGAATGGTGCGGTTGATGTACGAGAACACGAAGAACAGCGTGATGACCATCGCCAATGTCAGGATGCTGAGCTTCAGGTTCTTCAGGTCAACGAAGTAGGTCTTGAAGATGCGCCAGCAGAGGTCGCTGAGGTTGAAGACGTCAGCAGCCCAATAGATACTGATCATCACTGAGCATACACCCATGATGGGCAACAGCACCTCGTCAGCCAGGTCGTAAGCCCATGTCTTGGTGATGGGAAGTTCGTCGAAATGATGGCGCTTGCCATAGAGTTTCAGATAGCGGCTTACGCAGGTGATAGTCAGGATGCAGGTCAGCTGCATCGTCCACCATATTAATATCTGTACAGCCAACAGTGTATAGCCTGCCCATGAACAACCTACGCTGATGAGGAATACGGTCAGTGAGATATAGGTATAGAACATATCCCAGCGAGGCACGTTCTGGTTGTGACGTCTTATCACGCTCCACTGCCACAGTGCGCAGATGAGCAGAATGGGTGGGAAGATAATGTTGACAAGTTCGTTAGGTATCAGGATGATACGGATGGCAATCACCAAGAAACCTACAAAGAGTAGGGGAGTATAGATGCGGAAGGCACTCTTAATCTGGTCGCCCGTAACGCGCAGCAGCAGCGATAAGAGAATGACGCCCAACAGCCATGCGTACTCCACCAGCAGATTGGCTGCCATGATGAAGAAGTTTTGGTCGGTCAGCGCCAGCGTGATACCCAGAATGAGGGCAAAGGTGATGGTCGTGGTGGCTATCGTGATGCAGGCACGCTTCTTCATGAACTCTGACGTGCGGAAACGCTTGGGAACCACAAAGCGGATGGCCAGGAAGTTCAACAATGTAGCGATGATGGCATAGAAGATGGTAGAAATCAGTAAACCGAATATCCAGCGGCTGTCCCACTGCGAGTGGGCGTTCGGCTGGTATTTCTTCTTCACCGTGCGCTCCATGGCTCTCCAGTAGCGGCTCCAGTTGGTCACAATGGTGAAATAGCTGTCGCCACCGTTCTTGAAGATGTTGGTCTGTATGTCTGAGTAGCGCTTCTGGGCATAGTCATTCAGATTGCTCAAGCGCTTCTCTGTTCTGTCATAGATGCGGATGTAGTCGCTCAGCGTAGTACGGTTCTCTACGAGTGAGTTGCGGATATTCGTGGCCAGCGTCATACAAACGTTGCGGTCGGTCTTTCCCTTGTCGTCAAGCAGATTGATGGGCATGGATTTCAGCGAGGTGATCAGCGAGTCGTAGCGCGCAATCTCGGCATCAGCCTTCTCCATGAACATCTGGAAAGGCAACTGCTGGCGACGGAAGTCGTGGAACTGCTCGGTGGCCTCGTGGCAGGCATAGGTCAGGTCGAAGACATAGTCCAGCTTCTGTGAGTAAAGCATCAGCGAGTTCTGGTCAGAGCGTTGCATGGTTGTAATCAGTCGCTGGCGCACCTGGTCACTCTGCTTGCGATTCATCTCTATCTGTTGCGACAGTTCGCGATGGTGCATGGTCAGCTCCGTGCGCAGTATCTGCAGGGTCTTCTGCAGGTCTTTCTCTTTCAACACAGCCTGTGCGCTCAAGGTGGTGAGCAGCACCAGCAAGATGGTCAGTATCCTTTTCATCCAGTTTTATTTTCAGTTTTGTGTGCAAAGTTACAAAAAAACGAGGGAAAAGCAAAAGGATTTCTTCTTTTTTCTTGTTAAAGATATTTTAACTCTGTAATCTTGTCAGTATCGATGAAAAACCGTATCTTTGCAACTTATATAAAACTAACTCTAACCAACATGAAGAAACTATTATCAACTGTATTGTGCGCTATGCTGGTGCTGTCACCAGTATCAGCCCAGAAGAAGAGTGCCCTCTCATTCGATGCTTACGAGTGGGACTTCGGTACTGTCAATGCTGCAGCAGGTGCTGTATGTCACACATTTACGTTCAAGAACAAGTCTAAGGCCGATGTGAAGGTCGCTAAGGTGAATCCCAGTTGCGAGTGCATCACCGCCATTGTCCCAGAGGGTGTCGTCGCCCCTGGAGCAACAGCCCAGATACTGGTAGTATTTACCCCCGCAAAGTCGCTGGGCAAGAGCTTCCGTAGCGTGGAACTGTTAGACGCTAACGGTAAGACGCTGGGTGCGCTGTCCGTCAAGGCCATGGTGAACGAGGGTGGTGCTGTAACGCAGTATCCTTACCAGAATACCCAGCTCTCCTATGCTGAGCGCGTGGAGAACCTCTTGTCGCTGCTGACTCCCGAGGAGAAGGTGGGACTGATGATGAACAAGTCCGTCTCCATCGACCGTCTGGGCATTCCTTCCTACAACTGGTGGAGCGAAGCCTGTCATGGTGTGCGCCAGGGAGGTTATACTGTCTATCCTCAGCCCATTGGTATGGCGGCAGCTTTCAACGAAAAGTTAGTCTACGACGTCTTCTCAACGGTAAGTGATGAGGCTCGTGCCAACTGGAACCGTACCGACCATAACGATCCGAAGCTGTTTAATGTGCCTCAGGGCGTGACCTATTATCCAGGTAATCCTGAACTGACGTTTTGGTGCCCTAACGTGAACATCTTCCGTGATCCGCGCTGGGGTAGAGGACAGGAGACCTGTGGTGAAGACCCTTATCTGAATGCTGTGTTAGGTGTTCAGACGGTGCTTGGCATGCAGGGTAACGACGACAAGTATTTCAAGACCCATGCCTGTGCCAAACACTATGCCGTACACAGTGGTCCGGAACCGCTGCGTCACACCTATAATGCCTCTGTGTCGATGCGCGACTTGTGGGAGACCTATCTGCCAGCCTTCAAGGCCTTGGTAAAGAAAGGTAACGTGCGCGAGGTGATGTGCGCCTACAACCGCTATGAGGGTGTGCCCTGCTGCACCAGCGACCGTCTGCTGGTTGACATTCTTCGCCGCAAATGGAACTACGATGCCATTGTGCTTACCGACTGCGATGCTATCAACAACTTCTATAACAAAGGTCAGCATGAGACCCACAAAGACCCGCTCAGCGCTTCTGTCGACGCAGTGCTTAACGGTACCGACCTGGAGTGCGGTAAGGTGTTTATGGTGCTGACGGAGGCTCTCCAGAAGGGACTTATCAAGGAGAGTGTCCTCGACTATCACCTGCGCAAGACGCTTTATGGCCGCTTCGAGTTGGGTATGTTCGACCCCGCTGAGATGCTTCCCTGGGCTAATCTAAAGGCCGATGTCATTAGTAGTGAGGCCAACGACGCCCTCGCCACACAGGCCGCCCGCGAATCCATGGTGCTGCTTGAGAACAAGGGCATTCTCCCGCTTTCAAAGAGTCTGAAGAATATCGCCGTCGTCGGTCCTAATGCCGACGATGTGGAACTGCTGAACGGTAACTACGGTGGCACTCCTACCAAGGAACACCAGCACTCGTTGCTCGAGGGCATTAAGAAGGCGGTGCCTGGCGCTAATGTTTTCTATAAGAAAGCCTGCGAACTCGCTGATGGTGAGACTACTATACATCATCTGCAGGACTTTAACGATGGCAAGGGTGTGCTCGTAGAGTTCTATAACAATAAGGAGTTGAGTGGCCAGCCAGCTACGACGGGTTACTATAACGAGCTGAACTTCTCTACCTTCGGCGCGTGGGGTTTTGCCCAGGGCGTCAGCAAGGACACGCTCTCTGTACGCGTCAGCGGACAGTATAAGGCCACCTTCACGGGCGACATGAAATATACGCTCTCGACCGATAACGGCTATGTGCTCAAGGTGAATGGTCAGGTGGTTGAAGAGGCTAAGGGCGGCCGTGGTCGCGGCTTCGGCTTTGGCTTCGGACGCCGCACTCCCGACTACAAGTCGTTCCCAGTCAAGGAGGGTGAGACCTATGACGTTGTCATCGAATACCGTCACGGCAACGGCCAGTTTGCTATGCTGCGTGGCGACATCTGCGAGCGCAAGCCCGTGCTGTTCGACGACCTCGCCCAGCAGGTGAAGAATATGGATGTTATTATTGTAATAGGTGGTATCTCTGCCCGCATGGAGGGCGAGGGTGGTGACAAGCAGGACATCGAGTTGCCTGCCGTCCAGCAGCGCCTCGTGAAGGCCATGCACGCCACTGGCAAGCCCGTCGTCTTCGTCAACTGCTCTGGCTCAGCCATTGCTTTCGGCAGTGTAGAGGGTCAGTACGACGCCCTGCTGCAGGCCTGGTATCCTGGTCAGGGTGGTGCTAAGGCCCTTGCCGAGGTGCTCTTTGGCGACTATAACCCCAGCGGCAAGTTGCCCGTTACCTTCTATCGTTCCAACAACGACCTACCCGACTTCCTCGACTACTCCATGGAGAACCGCACCTATCGTTACTTCCGTGGTGTACCGCAGTATGCCTTTGGCTACGGTTTGAGCTATACTACCTTCGCTTACGGAAAAGGAAAGCTTTCACGCTCGAGCATGAAGGCCGACGGCAAGGTGACGCTCACCGTGCCCGTCACTAATACTGGTAAGCGCGAGGGTGCAGAAATCGTACAGGTCTATGTCAAGGCTCTTGACTATCCCGAAGCACCCATCAAGTCGCTTAAAGGCTTCCAAAAGCTGACGTTGGCTGCCGGTCAGACTGCCACAGCCACCATTACCCTCGACGGTGAGGCCTTCGAGTATTACGATGCTTCCATCGACGAGCTCTCCACACGTCCCGGCCGCTACCAGATACTCTATGGCAGTTCGTCGCTCGACAAGGACCTGCAGTCCATCGACTTCGTGGTGAAATGACATGCAAAGATTGATCTAAAAACAAACAAATACACTTGCCAACTATGATGACACTAATTGCCGACAGCGGTAGCACCAAGACCGATTGGACGCTCCTGCACTCTTCTAACCCTCAGCTGAAAACCGAGGTGATTGCTACGTTCCGCACTCAGGGCATCACGCCCATCCACCAGACCGCCGGTGACATCCGCGAGATTCTGGAGCGTGAACTGTTGCCTCAGTTGTCGAGTTTTCCACGTGCCAAGCTCATTGCGTCGGGCGTGCTGGAGAATCCGCTGCTGCAGAACCTTCACCTCTATTTCTATGGCAGCGGGTGTACTCCTGCGCATGTGCCTATGATGGTGCAGCTGATGGTGGAGGAACTGTCGCCCAAGACTGTCGAGGTGCATAGCGACCTGATGGCTGCCGCCCGTGCGCTGTGTCAGCATGAGGCAGGTATGGCCTGCATTCTGGGCACAGGTGCCAACAGTTGTCTCTATGATGGTGAACAGATAATACAGAACACACCCGCACTGGGCTACATCCTCGGCGACGAGGGTAGTGGCTCGGTGCTGGGGCGCCTGTTCTTGAATGCCATCTTCAAGAATCCCGCCCTGTCGGCTGTCCGTGACGAGTTCCTGAAGGCCAACAAGATGGAGCTGAAGGACATCATCCAGAAGGTCTATCGCGAGCCGATGGTCAACCGCTGGCTGGCGTCGCTGTCTCCCTTCATCATGGAGCACATCGGCAACCCCCTCATTCGTGAGATTGTCGTCTACAACTTCCGCGAGTTCTTCCGAAAGAACATTGTGCCCTACAACCGTCCCGACCTGCAGGTACACTTTGTCGGTTCCATGGCTCACCACTACCATGACGAGCTGGAGGAAGCTGCCAAGGCTGAAGGATTTCAGCTAGGTAACATCCTGCAGAGTCCGATGGAAGGCCTGCTGACCTACCACGGAACCGTGTAACGATGGTTATTTGAAGATGTCGAAGTCTTTGTCGTAGGCCGGCGACTTGATAGAAAGCAGGTTCAGCACTGAGTGGAAAATGTAGTGCTGCTCCAGCACGTCAGGCAGGTCGCTCTTGTAGTCTCTGAAGTCCTCCGACGTCCATACCAGGAAAGGTATTTCGTACTGCACTTTGGGCGCCAGTTTCATGGGCAGTCCGTGCATGAAAATCTTATTTTCACCGAGTGATTCGCCATGGTCTGAAATGAAGATCATGGCGCTTTTCCATTCTGTCATGTCGTGCAGCGTGTTGATGACGTTGTCCAGCAGATAGTCGGTATAGCGAATGGTGTTGTCGTAGGCATTGACCAGCGTGGCGATGTTCTTTTCGCCCTCTTCCACGTTCTTGGCTACAGGTGTATAGACCTCAAACTCCTTGGGGTATTTGTCGGCATATTTAGGACCGTGGCTAGTGCTAGTGTGCAGCACGATAAGCACCTTGTTCTTCTTGCTTGACTCTATGCGCTCACGCAGTCCTGCCAGCAGTATTCCGTCGTAGTTTTTCTCAACGTCGGGATATTCGTCAGCCAAGTCGGTGTCTGTCACATATTCGTCGATGTGTATGGGTGGTTCGCCCCAGTTTGATGTGCGCCACACTACGTCCGCACCCGTTCTGAAGGCGTAGTTGGGCAGTAGTTCATACAGGTCGCCGCTGTTCTTGGGCTCCAGGATGGCTTTGGTGCCAGCAGTTGTATAGGTAGCACACGATGTTGCTTCAAAGACCTTCAAGTCCTTCCGCTTCGACAGCAGCGGGTTGGTGTCGCGCTTGTACCCGTAAAGTTGGAAGTTCGCTTTACGAGCTGACTCACCGATGACCAGCACCACGACGGCTTTGTCGTTGTCGGCGATGGTGCCGTCAGGCAGTTTGATTTCCTCTGCCTGCTCGTTTTGGCTGAAGCTGATGACGCGTCCCGTGTTGGCTACATACGACCATGGCTGTATCAGTCCGCCCAGCTCGGTGTCGTGCTGGCTGATCCACAGCGTCTGACTGATGTTCAACAGGCCGACGACAATGACGATGACGAGCGAGACGCCACAGCAGATGCCCAGTTTCTTGGCTTTGCCGTAGACGACGGGTCGCAGCAGACAGTAGACAGCGGGCACGACGCCACAAAGCAGGATGAACAGCCATAGCGACCAGCTGAAGAATCCTGATGCCTCGGAATATCGGGTATTGAAGACGTTTTCGATGGTTGTCGCATTGATCATTACGCTGTAGGTCACAATGAAGTATACCGCCGTGGCGTTGATGATGGCGAAGATGGCCAGCAGGATGCGGCCCACGATGCGCAGACAGTAGACGGCTAGATAGGTCAGCATGAAGTGCAGTACCAGCATGATGACCAGTAGCGACGCTACGAGGAATATTTTACCGCTCGTACTCTCATTGCTGTTTTCTGCAACATAGTTTAGGAAGGGAATGTTGTACAGCAACAGTGTGCCAAGGCTGACGATACACGAAAAAGCGAATAGCGAAATGGGTCTTGTAAAGACCTTCTTCAGGTTGATTATCTTGTTTAATAGTTTCATCATTCGGTGGGTTGTGCTTCTTGCGGTTTGAGTTTTAAAATCTTGTTGCCCAAAAAGTAGAATATCACGAGGGGCGTGGTGAAGCCGATGACGCTACCCATGCAGATGTCTGCCAGGAAGTGTTGCGACAGATAGACGCGCGAGTAGGCGCCCAGCGCAGCCATGAACAGCAACGCCAGCAACGAGGCGCCCCACAGCAGTCCCGTCTTACGGTTGAGCTGAAGGTAGCGCAAGGTCAGCAACAGCGCACAGCACGTGCAGAAGACGAAGAATGTCGACGAGTGACCTGAGGGGAACGAGTTGCTGTGGTGCATATTGATGCCTTCTACCAGTGGCAATACCATGTCTTTGCAGTTCTCAAAGGCGCAGACGGGGCGTTCCATGTCGATGGTGTGCTTCAGAATTTGCAGTAGTGCGCCTGCCGTCAGTTCGCTGATGGCAAAGAATGCGGTCATCCGGTACTTCTTCCAGCACAAGGGCAGCAGGGCCAGCACATAGAGTGGCCATTCAGCCAGCTGGGAGTAGTAGGTGAAGAAGGTGTCCAGAAAGCCGTTGTGGTGAGTGTTCAACCACAGGTGCAACTCCAATTTGGGGTTTGAAAACTGTAAGTTTAGCACAAACACCAGCAACAACAAGTAAGCCACACCATAGACTAAAAAAAACTTCTTTATCACTTCATTCTTCTTCATGGGTGCAAAGGTAGTAGTTTTTTTTTATATGGAGAAAAAATAGACATAAAAAATATTAATTTGGATAATGTTGAATGAAGTTTTATCGTTTTTTGTTTTGTTTTCCGCAAAAAGTTATACCTTTGCAAGTCGAAATACTACAAAACAAATCTAAATTGCAATTGCATCAATGAAGAAACTTTCCATGACAATCGGTATAGCCATCATGGTGGCTGTCTGTGTGATGGCTTGTCAGCAGCGCGCGGCTGAGACGAGCGACTTTGTGCGTGTAGAGAATGGGCACTTTGTGCGCGACGGCAAGCCCTACTACTATGTCGGTACCAACTTCTGGTATGGTGCCATTCTCGCCTCGGAAGGGCAGGGGGGCGACCGCCAGCGTCTTGTCCGCGAGTTGGATGAGATGAAGCGCATGGGCATCGACAATCTGCGCATCTTGGTGGGTGCCGACGGCGAGCGGGGCGTGAAGACCAAGGTGGAGCCGACGCTGCAGATCAAGCCTGGCGTTTACAACGACACCATCCTAGCAGGTCTCGACTATCTGCTCATGGAGATGGGCAAGCGTCACATGGTGGCCGTGCTCTACCTGAACAACTCGTGGGAGTGGAGTGGAGGTTACGGCTTCTATCTGGAGCATGCCGGACTGGGTCGCCAGCCGCGCCCCGACGAGGTGGGCTACCCTGCCTTTATGGAGGCTATGGCACAGTATGCCGGCAACGAGAAGGCTCACCAGTTGTTCTACGACCATGTGCGCTTCGTCTTGTCGCGTACCAATCAATATACCGGCGTCAAGTATGTCGACGATCCGGCTATCATGTCGTGGCAGATAGGCAACGAGCCGCGCGCCTTCAGCAAAGAGGCGCTGCCCGCTTTCGAGAAGTGGCTGGCGGAGGCTTCGGCACTCATCCGCTCGCTCGACAAGAACCACCTCATCAGCATTGGCAGCGAGGGCTCGTGGGGCTGCGAGAACGACTACGACAGCTACGAGCGCATCTGCAGCGACAAGAATGTGGACTACTGCAACGTTCACCTGTGGCCCTACAACTGGGGCTGGGCTAAGCCCGACTCGCTGGTAGAGCACTTGCCTGTTGCCTGCCAGAATACCAAGGACTACATAGACCGCCATCTGGCCATCTGTGACAAGCTGAACAAACCGCTGGTCATGGAGGAGTTTGGATACCCTCGCGACGGTTTCAAGTTCTCGCTGAACACTACCACAGAGGGACGCGATGGCTACTACCGCTACGTCTTCTCGCTGGTGGCCGACAATGCTGAGCAGGGTGGCAAGTTTGCGGGTTGTAACTTCTGGGGATGGGGCGGCTTTGCGCGTCCACAGCACGAGCAGTGGCAGGTAGGAGACCCCTACACCGGTGACCCCGCACAGGAGGCGCAGGGACTGAACAGCGTCTTTGCCACCGACACCACCACGCTGGCCGTAGTACGCGAGCAGGTGGAACGTATGAAACAGGTAAAATGACAATGCAGATATAGATAGTAAACACTATGGAGACCGGAGTATTACGCGAGATCACCCCTTTGGGCGACCACGACTTCATGTATGTTGCCGACCGTCATAAGAAAGAGTTCGACTACCCCATACACTGCCACGACATCATGGAGCTGAACTTCGTGGAGAATGGTGCCGGAGCACGCCGTGTGGTGGGCGACTCCAGCGAGGTCATCGGCGACTACGAGCTGACGCTCATCACCAGTAGCGACCTCGAACACGTGTGGGAGCAGCACGAGTGTCACAGCGATGACATCCACGAGGTAACCATCCATTTCTTCGTCGATTTCGAGGACGAGCACAGCATCTTCCACACCAACCCCTACAAGTCTATCTACAATATGATGATGCGCGCCAAGCGCGGACTGGCCTTCTCCATGCCTGCCATCATGGCTGTCTATCACCGGCTGGCACGCCTGCCGTCGATGACCGACAAGTTCTACATGGCACAGGAACTCTTGTCCATCCTGTACGAGTTGTCCAAGTTCGACGATGCCCACGAACTGTCATCGTCCACCTTCGCCAAGGTCGATGTCAGCAGCGAGTCGCGACGGGTGCTGAAGGTAAAGGACTTCATCAACACGCACATCAGCGATAGCCTGCGACTGGAACAGCTGGCCGACCTCGTCGGTATGACGCCCACGGCTTTCAGCCGCTTCTTCAAGTTGCGCACGGGAAAGAATCTCAGCGAGTACATCATCGACATCCGACTGGGATTGGCTGCCCGCCGACTGGTTGACACCGCCGACAGTGTCAGCGAGATATGCTGGAGCTGCGGGTTCAACAACCTCAGCAACTTCAACCGGCTGTTCCGCAGCCGTAAGGGGTGCAACCCCACCGAGTTCCGCGAGAAGTACCAGAAGACGAAAATCATCGTTTGACGGCCAAAGTGTCAGCATCTGTCAATAGGGTGTCATCCCGTTTGAAAAATTATCCATACCTTTGCAGGCGAAATCATATCAAAGCTAAATGAAACCGTATAAATTTGAACCGTATCTGAAGACCACCATCTGGGGAGGCTACCAGATTGCACCCTTCAAGGGCATCTATACCGCACAGCCAAACATCGGTGAGAGCTGGGAAATCAGCGGCGTGGCAGGTCACGAGAGTGTAGCCATCAACCGCGGACTGGTCGACGACGTCGACGAGGGACTCACGCTGACGCAGCTCATCGACAAGTATAAGGGACTGCTGGTAGGCAACAAGGTGTACAAGAAGTTTGGCAACAAGTTCCCCCTGCTGGTCAAGTTCATTGACTCGCGCCAGGACCTCAGTGTGCAGGTGCATCCTGACGACAAACTCGCCATGGAGCGCCACGGCTGCGCCGGCAAGACCGAGATGTGGTATGTCATCAAGAGCGACGTGGGCTCCAAAATCTACGCCGGTCTGAACAAGAGCATCACCCCCGAAGACTACGAACAGCTGGCCACCGCTGAACCCGTCAACGGCCACTCGCCCATGCAGGACGTCATAGCCACTCACGAGGCTCACGAGGGCGACCTCTTCTTCCTGCCAGCAGGACGTCTGCACGCCATCGGTGCCGGCAACTTCCTCGCCGAGATTCAGCAGACCAGCGACATCACCTATCGCGTCTACGACTTCGGTCGCAAGGACGCCCACGGCAATCCCCGCGAGCTGCATATCGAACAGGCCAAAGGTGCCATCGACTACCAGGTGTGGCCCGAATACCGCACCTCCTACGACTCTACGAAGCCCACCAGCCAGCTCATCAACTGCCCTTACTTCGTCGTTCACCGCGTCGTCGTACAGGTAGCCCAGCAGGTCGACTTCCATTGCGACTCCTTCGTCATCGTCATGTGTCTGTGGGGCGAAGCCAACATCAACGGCATTAGCATCCGACAAGGCGAAACCATCCTCGTGCCGGCCTGCGAGAACGTCCTCTACATCTTCGGCAACGCCACCTTCCTTACGGCAACGATGTAGCCACCTATACATTTCGCATAACAAACTACTAAAGCAAAAGGGCGCAAAGGGGTGTAACCCTTTTGTGCCCTTTTTATAGTTCTTCTTGCAGCGCTTGCCACGTCTCGGGTGCCAGAATGGTGCGGTAGGGGGGCGCCTTCTTGGCAAAGTGCAGTTGGCGTATGTGCTTGGCGCGGTCCTTGCTGTCGGCATGGTCGGTAAGATACGACAGGATGCCGTAGCTGTCAAACGACTCCAGTGTGCGGGCCATCTCCATAGGGTCCAGTTGCATGGCGTCGAGGTAGCGGGCTCCCTGCTCGTCGGCTTGGTCTTCTTTGGCGCGGGTGATGGAGTTGCTGATCAGGTTGCTTGTCAGGCTGATGAGTCCCTCCGCTGAGCCATTGCCGGTGAGTAGCATCAGCAGTACCTGGAAGACGGCCTGTTGGCGGATGCCCGACTGGATGTGACCCAACTGGAGGTGTGCAACCTCGTGACCAATGACGGCACAGAGCTGCGCCTCGTTGTCCATCTTCTTGATGAGGCCGGTGTTCACAATGATGTGTCTGCCGACGGTGGCATAGGCATTGACCTCTGAGTTGCGGCTGACCACCACGTGGATGGTGGCGGTGTCGATGCCGTTGGCCATGCACATCTCGCGGACCAGCGTGTCGATGGGCTGTCGGACGCAGTCGTTCTTCACCTCGTGCAGTCCCTGGCGGGTCAGCGCCCACACCCACTCGGACAACTTGTCGCCCACGATGGTGGGGCTGAGGTGTAGCGTCTTCATCCAGTCAACCTGCAGCGTCAGGAGAAAGACAGCGGCAAACAGCGCTGCTGATACCAGCATTTCGGTGACGATCTTTTTCATTGCTTGCAAATCTTGTCGGTGATGGTGCTGTAAAGATACCAGCGGTGTATCTGTCCCTTGCGTGTCAGCATCGCAGAGCGCACGGTCTCAACAAAGTCATAGATGTTGTAGAGGTTGACAGTCAGGAAGTAGGCGATGTAGGCAGAGGAGAGGTCTGTGTAGCCGAAGAGTACTCTGATCGTCCACCAGAAGAGGATGTTGTTCATGACAAACAGGGGAATCTGCGACACCAGCGCCTGGATGGCATTCCACCGGACAAAGAAGGTGCCGCGGCGCGACATGAGGTAGAAGATGCCGGTGGCTGCCAGGTTGATGATGGGCATGGGCAGTCCTACCATAACGGCCACCAGGGACATGACGTAGCAGTTGGAGGCGCGTTCTTTCTCTTCTTCGTAGGGCACGACGTCGTCTATGCGCTGAGCGTTGTCAGTTAAGTGTATTTCACCAAATTCCATATCCAGTTGATTAGTATGGCCACGATGCCTGTCACGGCATAGGGGCGGCGTCGCAGTATGCGCTCGGTGGCCCGATAGGCACGGAGCAACGATGACGAACCTCGCAGCAGGTCGGCGAGAATCCACAGCGGGACGACGACCATGAGGGCTGCCAGCAGCAGACCTAGCGGATTGTAGTAGAAGGCTTCCACCCATTGGCCGTGAAAGGCAGCCAGTACGGCACGCGTGTTGCCGCACGACGGACACGGGATGTGGAAGAGGTATCTGAACCAGCATCCGCCCCAGTCGCCCCAGAATCCACTGCTGCTACTGGCAAACAGCCACAGGTAGCCGCATGCCGACAGAAGAAGTAGTAGGGTGTAAAGTCGTCCTCTGCTCAGCCTCATTCATTAGAAGACAGAGAGCAGTCGCATCAGGTTCTTCTCGCGGGTGGTATTCATGATGAGGAACCAGTCAATGATGCACCAGATGCCAAAGCCACCGCAGGTAATCAGTTTGCCGATGCCCAGCCCCGTGTCGCCGATATAGAAACGGTCAATGCCCAGGTTGCCGGTGAGCAGGCTGAGAATGAGGGCAATGGTGGGGTCCTTGAGCTGTATGGCGTGGAGCAAACCCTCCTTGCTGTCGTCGGCAGCGAGTAGGCGCTCACGAACGAACATAATTTGTGACTCGGGTAAATACTTGTTGTTCATCATCATGAACATGTCGACCTTTTGCTGTTCCATTGTCTTTGTTTTAAGCGTTGTAATGTTTGAATGTGTTGATTAAAATCTCTGCAAAGGTATAGAAAAAAAAGTATTGCTGCAAATAATTGACAAAAAAAGTGCAGCGAGGGACAGCTGTATTTTTACGCATATTAGCTGTAGAAGCAACAAATTCTCTAGAGAATTTATGTCGTATACAGCTAATACACGAACAATTCTCTAGAGAATTTTGAGAATTAACTATACTATTCTGCTTAAATATATGTCAGGAACCACTGACTGCTTAGTTGTATGGCCCGTTGACGTCGTGCCGGAACAGGGTGGCAGGTAGGTTATAGAAACGGACGAAGTCGCTGGTCGACATGTGGCCTGGGAAGGGCACATAGTAACTGTCAGGATTGGCATTGTGCCAAAGCAGGACATAGCTGATGGGATGCTTGTATAGTACTGTTGCCAATGTGCGTGTCCACCAGTTGTCGGTCTTAATGCCATTATAGCCAGTCTCTGCCAGCGCTATCGGTTTGCCGTGTTGCTTGCCCAGCGAGGCCAGCATGGTTAGTTGCTTGTCCAGTAAGGAGGCGTAGCGGGCAACCTGTATGGTGTCGCCTTCCGGTGCCTTACAATAGAGGTTGATGCCCATGATGTCGATGATTTCGTCGCCAGGGTACTGTTCCATATACTTAGCCTCAGTGGTCAGCGAGTCTACAGCAGGAGCATAGACGAGTAGGGCATTGGTGACGTCATTGTCTTTCAAACCCTCGGCCAGCGACTGCCACAGTGCCTTGCTCTGCTGTCCGCGCAGTCGCAGCAAGACGGGAACACGAACACCGTATGGCGTTTCCAGCGAGTTAAGGAAGGCAGCCAGAGACTCTGTGTTGTCTGTAGCGGAAATGGTGAGCGAGAGGGTAACGATGCCGTTGTCATTATATGCATTGACCACCTCTTGACGTATTCTGTCGAGCGAAATGCCGTTAGCTGTCTGTCGGTTGCCCTTCTCAATGCCCGTGATGTCGAACCCCACGAGGGCAGGGTAGTCGTTGCAGATGCTCTTGATGTCACTATGCTGTTGACTGGCTGTGCTGTCTATGGTCTCAAAAGACCAGCCAATGCCGTAGAGCGTGTCATCTTGATGGCCGAAGAGGTAGACGGCAGAGTCGCCCAGTTGCTTCAGATTGCTGAGCAGATTCTCTGTGCGCTGTGTGCGTCCGCTGTCAGCCAACGGGTCGTCAGCTTTATGCTTATTGCCGCCGCACGAGGCAATAACCAGTGCGGCGGCAATGATAGATAGGTACTTTCTCATGTGTTATTCTGCAGAACCTTGATAGGTGGGAGACTTCTCCCAGATAGTGTCGAACCAGTAGCTGGCATCAGCATCGGTGCAAGCCTTCACCATCATGGGCACCAGCGTAGCACCATCGTTCAGCCAAGCACCTGTGGCGTGGTCCAGATAGCCGTTGGCCTCGTTGCCACTTCCCTTGGAGTTGTTGTCCCATACGAACATGGGGATGCCTGCCAGGTTAGCAGCACGGCAGAAGAACTCCATGTAGTACTTGCGGAAGGCATTGGCATTATCGGTGGTCTGCCATACGCAGCCATACTCACCGAGGTAGCAGGGGATACCCTTCTCGATATAGGCCTCGCGCAGCTTGTAGAGCTGGGCAATGACGTACTCCTCATTGGCACCGCTGACAGAAGTCGACGCATTGGCATTGTGACCCCAGCTGTCAACCTGTACGGTTGCACCGTCGTCAGACATAGGATGCAGACAGAAGGCGTAGGGGTCGTAGCAGTGGACACCCACCATGATATTGGTAGCACCCTCAGGAATGGTGAGGTGGGCAATAGTCAGGTCGATGTTGGCGGCATAACCGGCGATGGCAATCCAGCGGGTGCTGTTGTTGCCTCCAGTAGCACGGATGGCATCGATGGCATACTTGTTCCACGCATTGAGCAGTTCAAACTGAGCGTCAGAACCAGTGCCCCAGTCGTCACCAGCATGAATCTCGTTGAAGGTCTCGAAGATGAGGTGGTCGTCATAGTCCTTGAACTTGTTGGCAACCTGCGTCCACAGCGTCTCGATGAGCGCCTTGATCTCAGCAGCCTTAGCTTCGTCGTTGGCAGCATCGCCCAAAGCGGTCTCGAAGGAGTCGTGGTGGGTGTTGAGGATGACGTTCAGTCCAGCACCAATGGCCAGGTCTACAGCACCCTTTACCTCGTCAAGATAAGCAGCATTGATAACGTTGGACTCGTCCATGTGGTCAGTCCATGTTACTGGCATACGCACCGTCTTGGCACCAGCTCCAGCCAGTGCGTTGAAGGGAGCATCGGTCATGGTGCCTACGCCGTCCCAATAGCCCCAGCCTTTTGATATAGCGTCGCCGTAGGTGTCGAAGTGGTTACCGAGGTTCCAGCCCCAGCCCAGCTTCTTGGTCATCTTGGTAGCGTCGTTGTCGGGCAGGTTTTTGACTTCCCATGTGATGTCGATGTCCTTGTCATAGGCCTTCTTCTGCGGACCGATGATGATACCGGCAGGAATGTGCAACTTCTGCGTCTTGTTGAAGTCAACGTCGGCTCTGATGGTGAGCGACTTGCTGACGCCTGCCACGTTGGCAAACTTCACGGGAGTACCATTCAGGGTAATCTTTGACGTGTTCTTGGTAGCGAAGCCAATGTTCTTGTCGAAGTTCACCGTGATG
>OMQN01000100.1 GCA_900313235.1 uncultured Prevotellaceae bacterium
TGTCGTTCTTCGCTGCTGGCGAGTTCGCCATGTCAATCACCTGTTCCATCAGTGTCAACGTAGACTGCTGGGCAGCCATCCATGTCTGCGGACCACCGTTCATCGCCATTATCTCGTCCAGCACCTTCTGACGATAGGCATCATTCATCTTCGTAAACTGTGGCGTAAAGACGGGATCCATCTTGTCCTCCTGCAGCTTATGGATAATCTCCACATTGGCAAAGGGCAGGAATCCTGCAGAGAAATACTTTGCCGTAGCAAAGGTGCGCTGGCGCGAATTGGCATAGAACAGCACCTCGTCGCCCTCAGGACGATAGTTTTCGGGCAGCAGGCCTTCGCTGACCACCCATTTGCGGAAAAACTGTCCCATCTCCGTTTCCAGCACGCCGCCACGCAACGACAGTTCACTGCTGGCCGATGTCCATTCAAACCAGTTGTACGGCGTCACACGTTTGTAGTCGGCACCTCCCGACGTCAGCGGCGAGCGGATGTTGTGGCGACTCATAACGACCACTTCTTTCAGTTCATACTTGCCATGGAAGTTGTCCGAGCGTGGCGTCTGTCCCTGTGCGGTAGTGCCGCAGAGTGTGAGCATAGCGGTCAGGCTCACAACCAATGATTTCTTCATCTTTGTCATTTCCGTGCTGTTTTTTAGTTATTATACAATTATCACATGCTGGGTGCAAAGATAATCATTTTTTTCAGAATATTGGCACACAATTTGCAAATATCTAGGCAACGAACAACAATTTAACAACAAAATATATGCAAAAAGGTAATATCGGGGTTACCACTGAGAACATCTTCCCCGTCATCAAAAAGTTTCTCTACAGTGATCATGAAATCTTCCTGCGCGAGATGGTCAGCAATGCCGTCGATGCCACACAGAAGCTGAAGACGCTGGCTCAGCAGGGCGAGTACAAGGCTGAGCTGGGCGACCTCACCGTACGTGTCAGCCTGGACAGCGACAAGGGCACCATCACCATCAGCGACCACGGCATCGGCATGACCGAGGAGGAGATTGACAAGTACATCAATCAGATAGCCTTCTCGGGTGTCACCGACTTCCTGGAGAAGTACAAGGACAATGCCAACAACATCATCGGCCACTTCGGACTGGGCTTCTACTCCAGCTTCATGGTCAGCAAGAAGGTAGAAATCATCACCAAGTCGTGGAAGGAGGGTTCCAAGGCTGTCAAGTGGAGCTGCGACGGCTCGCCAGCCTACGAGATTGACGATGCAGAGCGTGCCGACCACGGTTCTGACATCATCCTCTATGTCGACGACGACTGCAAGGAGTTCCTGGAGAAGGAGAAGATTCAGCAGCTGCTCACCAAGTACTGCAAGTTCATGGCCGTACCTGTAGCCTTCGGCAAGAAGCAGGAGTGGTCCAGCGACGAGAAAAAGATGGTCGACACCCAGGAGGACAACGTTATCAACAACGTAGAACCGCTGTGGACCAAGACGCCCTCGACGCTGAAGGACGAGGACTACAAGTCGTTCTACCGCACCCTCTACCCCATGAGCGACGAGCCGCTGTTCTGGATTCACCTGAACGTCGACTACCCCTTCAACCTCACGGGTATCCTCTATTTCCCCAAAATCAAGTCAAACATCGAACTGCAGAAGAACAAGATTCAGCTCTACTGCAACCAGGTCTTCGTCACCGACCAGGTGGAGGGCATCGTCCCTGAGTTCCTCACCCTGCTGCATGGTGTCATCGACTCACCTGACATTCCTCTGAACGTCAGCCGCAGCTATCTGCAGAGCGATCGCGAGGTCAAGAAGATTTCTACCTATATCACCAAGAAGGTGGCCGACCGTCTGAAAGCTATCTTCAGCGAGAACCGCAAGGAATATGAGGAGAAGTGGGACGACCTGAAACTCTTCATCAACTACGGTATTCTCTCTGAGGAGGGCTTCTACGACCGTGCCAAGGAGTTTGCACTCTTCAAGGACACCGAGGGCAAGTACTTCACCTTCGACGAGTACAAGACGCTCATCGAAGCCAACCAGAAGGACAAGGACGACAACCTCGTCTATCTCTATGCCACTGACAAGGACGAGCAGTACTCTTACATCAAGGCCGCTCAGGACAAGGGCTACAACGTGTTGCTGCTCGATGGACAGCTGGACGTTCCCACCATCCAGACGCTGGAGCAGAAGTTCGAAAAGAGCCGCTTCACACGCGTAGATGCTGACATCATCGACCGACTCATCGTCAAGGAGGATGCCAAGAAGAGCGAGCTCAGCGAGGAACAGAGTGACAATTTGTCAGCCGTCTTCCGCACCCAACTGCCAAAGATTGAACATACGGAGTTCATGGTGCAGGTTGATGCCCTTGGTGCCGAGGCCCGTCCCGTTGTCATCACGCAGAACGAGTGGATGCGCCGTATGAAGGAGATGAGCCGTTTCCAGGCTGGCATGAACTTTTACGGTCAGATGCCCGACTCCTTCAACCTCGTACTGAACAGCGACCACCCGTTGGTCAAGAAGGTGCTCGACGACAGCACCGCTGCCACCACCGAGGCACTGAAGCCCATCACTGCCGAACTGAAGGGTCAGGAAGCTCGTCTGGCTGCCATCAACCAGCAGCAGTCTGGCAAGAAGTACGACGAACTGACGCAGGACGACAAGGACATGAAGGCCGAGTGCGAGAAGGCCGTACAGGAGCAGAAGGACAAAAAACAGGCCGTCCTTGCCGACTATGCCAAGGACAATTCCATCGTCCACCAGCTCATCGACCTCGCACTGCTTCAGAACGGTATGCTGAAGGGGGAAGCCCTCGACCGTTTCCTCAAGCGCTCCGTCGACCTAATCAAGTAAAACCACAAAAGTTAGGCTGCAATAACTTATACAGCAAAAAGGGTAGTGAAATCACTGCCCTTTTTTGCTTTTCAAAAATGCTAATGTATAATTCTTCGGGACTCATACTTGACATATTGACTGTTGACATCATTTTTCCAAGTAAAATAAGAGTTGTTTCGCAAAAAAGATGTATCTTTGCACCATGAAAGTGAGTATACATACAGAGGTTTCCACGCTACCCGCCCTACCCGGCGGCAGCTACTTTCACAGCCGTGAGCTAATGGAACTCTGTTTGTGTACGCCCCACCACAAGCCATACATGACGGTGGTAATAGACGACGACGGAGAGGCTATAGCCTGTTTGTTGGCTATTGAGCGCTATCGCTATCCGTGGATGCTGCCCATACTGCACCGTCATGTACGCATTCTAGGCGAAGGAATCTATCGCAAGGATGTTGGCGACACAACGATATCTGCCGAGGGTTATTCAAAAAATGTGCTATTCTCAATGATGATTGATGCGCTGACACACAAGCTCAGCGGGCGCTCCTTATATATAGAGGTGAGCAACCTATCACAGAAGATGTTTGGCTATGCACCACTCCGAGCCACAGGTTTCTTTCCTGTACGTTGGATGAGTGTCCACAATTCGCTTCACTCCAGAACACCCGAAGAGCGCATCAGTCAACGACAGTTAGAACGTGTGACGGCAGCTATCCATCGTGGCATTACGACTCATGAGGTACGAACTGACGACGACTTCCGCAACTTCTCACGACTGATGCGACGCCACTACTGGCTGAAGGTGCGACGCTACCTGCCTGACAACTATTTTTTCCGCGGTATGATGGAAACAGGACACTGCAAATTGCTACTAACCACCTACAAGGGGAAAACTGTTGGCTGCTCCGTAGTAGTCTATTCCGAGGGTGACGCCTACCTGTGGTATTCAGCATCACGGCGCAAGAGTTTTGCCACCCTCCACCCGAATGCCGTAACATATTGGAACACCATCCGTTACGTTTACAAAGACGGTTGCCAGCACATTCGTTTTATGGACGTGGGGCTACCCTTCCGCCATAACCCTTATCGCGACTTCATCCTCAGCTTTGGCGGCAAGGAAGTCAGCACACTGCGCTGGTTTCGCATCAGTTTCAGATGGGCCAACAAATTGGCATCGTGGCTGTGGAGGGAATAGATGCGACGCGTTAAACATTAAACATTAAACAATAAACATGGTAGATTTTGCGTTATTATAAACAATGAACGCAAAGAAGCTACATCTTTTCACGATATTCATGCTGCTGGCTATGGGAGTCAGCGCCCAACAGTTTACGCTCTCTGGCAAGGTGAGCGACCAAGATGGCAACGCCATAGAACTTGCTACGGTGTCATGTCTTGAACAAGGTGCCGTAACGATGGCTAACCTCAAAGGCGAATACTCACTGAAGTTACAATCGAAGGACTCGGTGGTGGTGCGTTTCTCGATGGTGGGCTACCAAACGAAGACGCGCGTGTTGCGCCGTCCACGTGGCAACCAAAAGCTGCAAGTACAGTTGCAACCCATGGAGGCGCTACAGGAGGTTGTTGTGACAGAACACCGCAGGCAGACTACAGGCACCGAACAACTTGACGTTAAAAATATCCGACAGACACCCTCGACCACAGGTAATGCGGTTGAAGAATTGGTGCAACAACAGGCGGGCGTCTCCAGCCACAATGAGTTGTCGTCGCAGTATAACGTTCGTGGAGGTTCGTTTGACGAGAATTCCGTATATATCAACAACGTAGAGATATACCGTCCGCTGCTTATCCGCTCGGGACAACAAGAAGGTCTTAGCATTATCAACTCGGACATGGTGGAGAAGATTGGTTTCTCCAGCGGTGGATTTGAAGCGAAATATGGCGACAAAATGTCGAGTGCACTAGATATCCAATACCGCAAGCCCACCCGCTTTGAAGGTAACGCACAGGCATCTTTGCTAGGTGGCGGCATCTTCCTTGGCTATGCCAGCAAGCAAAAGCTAACAGCTAACGACCCTCGCAACGCCACACTCTCACAGAGAGAACAGCCAACACCAAAATTCACCATGTCGCATGGACTGCGCTATAAGACGACACGCTACCTGTTGGGCTCGCTGGAGACTAAAGGCGAATACCGACCTAACTTCCTGGACTATCAGACCTACATCACCTACCAGCCCAACGAGCGGTGGTCGTTGGATATTATCGGCAACATCTCGGAGAACCATTACAACTTCCAACCCACGGACCGCGAGACCTCGTTTGGTACGATGCAGAACGTAAGAACCTTTAAGGTGTACTTCGACGGAGAAGAGCGCGACATTTTCCGCACGCTCTTCGCCACAGCCCGACTGACACGCCACTTCGGCAAGAACAGCAAGGTCAGTTTGCTGTATTCGGTTTTCCACACCAAAGAACAGGAGACGTACGACATTCAAGGACAATACTGGCTGGACGACGCACAAACACAGGAGCAGCTGGGCGTAGGTACCTACATGGAACATGCCCGCAACTACCTGACAGCCAACGTGCAAAGTCTAAAACTGATAGCAAACCACCAAACGGGGCGTCACGACCTGGAGGCAGGAATGACCATCAAATGGGAAAAGATAGAGGAACAGGCTCGAGAATACGAGATGCGCGACAGCAGCGGCTACTCCATCCCCCACTCTGCTGACCGTCTGGACATGATCTACTCGCTGGCATCTAAGAACGACATGAGGTCTACGCGCATAGAAGGCTACATACAAGACACCTATCGTTTTCAGACGGGTGGCGAGAAACCTTGGTATCTGACACTGAACTATGGTCTGCGAATGGCCAACTGGAGCTATAACAAGGAGACCATCGTTTCACCACGCGTCTCTTTGGCTGCCATCCCGTCATGGAACGAGAATATGACGTTCCGACTAGCTGCAGGACTCTATTATCAGGCACCATTCTATAAGGAGCTACGCGACACGTCGACCATCAACGGACAGACCATAGTCACGCTGAACAAGAAAATCAAGAGTCAACGTTCCATCCATTTGGTTGGCGCCTTCGACTACCGCTTCCGTATGATGGAGCGTCCCTTCCGCTTCACGGCAGAAGCCTACTATAAACTGATGAACAACCTTGTTCCCTACAACGTTCAGAATATGAAGGTGGTCTACTATGGCGAGAACAAAGCCAGCGGATATGCAGCAGGACTGGACCTGAAGCTGTATGGTGAATTTGTGCCCGGCACCGACTCATGGATTACCTTCTCCGTGATGTCCACACGCCAAAAGATTAATGGCATCAGCGTGCCTATGCCTACCGACCAGCGCTGGGGCATCAACTTGCACTTCACCGACTACTTCCCAGGCACTGAGCGCTGGAAGATGACCCTCAAACTGGCTTTTGCCGACGGGCTGCCCTTTGGAGCCCCCCACCGCGGACTGGAGTATCAGCAATTCCGTGCACCAGCCTACAAACGTGCCGACATCGGCATGAGCTATCTTGCCATAGGCAAAACAAACGGACAGCCGTCACTTAAGCATCCACGCGTATGGATAGGCGTGGATGGTCTGAATATCTTCGGCATCTCTAATGTCAACAGCTACTACTGGGTGACAGACATCACCAACCAGCAATATGCCGTGCCCAACTACCTCACAGGGCGCCAAATCAACGCAAAAGTGTTGGTAGAGTTTTAATAATGCTTAATAATCAATAGCCAATTCTCCTTTCTCGTTTTTATTTTGTACCTTTGCACATTATTACAATAACCAATTAATAATTGAGGGTATGAAAATTTCTCACATTGAACATCTGGGCATTGCCGTCCAGAGCATCGAGGAGAGCCTGCCATTCTTCCAGAACGTGCTGGGCTTAGAGTGTTATGCAACAGAAGTGGTAGAGGATCAGAAGGTGAAGACCGCCTTCCTGAAGTGTGGCGAAGTGAAGTTGGAACTGCTGGAGCCCACAAGCCCTGAGAGCACCATACAGAAATGGCTGGACAAAGGCAACAAGGGTGTTCACCACGTAGCATTCTGCGTAGAGGATGGTGTAGCCAAAGCACTGGCAGAGGTTAGCGAGAAGGGCGTACGCCTCATTGACGAGAAGCCCCGCAAGGGTGCCGAAGGTCTGAACATCGCCTTCCTACATCCGAAATCAACATGTGGCATCCTCACAGAACTTTGTGAGCATCCTGAGTAATTTGAAATAACGTAAAACGATATAACGTAATAAACAACAATGAGCAAGCAATTAGAAAAGATTAAGCAACTCATCGAGAAACGCGAGCAGGCTCGTCTCGGTGGTGGAGAGAAGGCCATACAGAAGCAGCACGAGAAGGGCAAGTACACAGCCCGTGAGCGTGTGGAGATGCTGTTGGACAAAGGTTCGTTTGAAGAGTACGACATGTTCAAGGAGCATCGCTGCTACAACTTTGGCATGGAGAAGAAGAACTTCCTGGGCGACGGTGTGGTAGCCGGTTCTGGTACCATCGACGGCCGTTTGGTATTCATCTTCGCACAAGACTTCACCGTACACGCCGGTTCGCTCAG
>OMQN01000045.1 GCA_900313235.1 uncultured Prevotellaceae bacterium
GAACCCATCCGGCCAGCGTTACCTGCTGTCCGGCATCGGTGAGTCGCAACTCACCACATGTCTTTGTTCTATACATTATTATATATGTTATTCGTTTTCAACCTGCAAAATTACGAAATATTCAACTAATCTGTGGGCGGGAACAAGGAGAAATAGCCATACTGTTAACATCTTTTAAGGACTGTAATCATAGCTTAAACAATTTTCTTCTTATCTTTGCTCCAGTTTCGTAATATTACATCTGAGAAAAATGAAGAAAATTACTATTCTATTGTCGATGGCCCTGCTCGTACTCAGCATGAGCCTCACAAGTTGTGCGGACGACTCGCCAGTAACTGACAACCAGGAAAAAGGCATCAATCCTCCCCCAAAAGACCCAAACTACAAGCACATCATTGTGATGAGCGATATCCACGTCATGGCCCCCCAACTGCTGGAGAGTATGGGCACAGCCTATGACGATTATATGAGCCAAGACCCCAAGCTGTTGGAATACAGCAGCGAGGTGTTGGACTATCTGGTAGCAGAGACGCTGCAGCGTAACCCCGACCTTGTCATTATCCCTGGCGACCTGACGAAAGACGGTGAACTGCTAAGTCACCAACTGGTGGTGAGCATTCTCGGCAAGCTGCGCAGTGCCAACATACCCGTCATTGTGGTACCGGGAAACCACGACATTGACAATCCGGAGGGATGCTACTACAATGGCGACAACACGCGCCCCGCAGAGCGCACTTCGCCGGACCAGTTCAAGTCACTGTATGCTGACTTCGGATACAACCAGGCCTATGCCACAGACCCTGCCTCGCTGTCGTTCGTCTGTGAACCTCTTGAAGGACTGGTGTTACTGTGCATCGACACCAACAAGTATGAAGACAATCTCTACCTGGACAAGGGTGACGAGAAAAACTATAACCAGACTGCAGGGCGCATCCGTCCCGCTACGCTGACGTGGATGCTGGCAGAGGCCGACAAGGCCCGCAACGAGGGTAAGCAAGTTGTGCTCGTGCAACACCATAACGTCGTACAGCACCACGATGCCCAAGGCACCCTGCAGAGCAGCTACATCATCGAGGACTACGCCAAAGTCAGCGAGCAACTGATGCAGCATGGCATACACTTAGCCTTTACAGGTCATTCTCACCTGCAAGACGTTGCCCAGTATCGCATCATTGCCGATGAAGCAGAGCCAGACAGCCTGGTTGACGTGGCTACAGGGTCCGTCATCTCCTACCCCAACCCATGGCGCACCATCAAGGTCAACAATGCATTCACAGAGTGGCAGTTCGACACTGAGTATGTGACGGTCATTCCTTCGCTCAGCGACGTCAAATCGACGTGCTACAAACGCCTTAGCGATAATGTAACAGGAGGACTCCGTTGGCACCTTAGAGATGCATGGAATAGCATAGAGTCTTATCGTAGTTTGCTGGCCATCTTTGGCTTACCATTGGATTTTCTTCCTGCCACACCCGAAGAACTCTCCGCCCTGCTGGTGCAAAACCTCGGCGATCAGATGAGAAAGATGTATATGATACATAACGAGGGCAACGAGTGGCAGAATCCTGAAGCCGTAGGACTGGAAGACCAGCTGAAGATCAATATGGAGGCGCTGCTGCGTGACAGGGCGACAACCCTTGGCGTCGATAACATGCAGACAGAGTTTCTTATCTCGTCCTTCAACACCATATACGACATGAATATTCAGCCTGGACTAAAGAGCATGCTGACTGATGTCAACCAGTATAACGCCTCCGACAAGAGACTGGAAAGCAGAACGGACGACCTCAGCCCCATGTTACGTTTAGGCCGGTAGTGGAATAAGCTACTGACTTAGGGCGAATGGCCAAAAATGATGGATTTTTTTGTTTTCTGCGGGTAAAATGCTTGCATTTCTCAAAACTTCTTTGTATCTTTGCAACATCAGTATGATTGTTTCATCAAAAGCCTAAGACTATGAATAGCAAAGAGAAGTTTATCATTACCATCAGTCGCCAGTTTGGCACAGGTGGTCACGAGATTGGAGCTGAGCTGGCCAAACGGCTTGGAGTAAAAGTGCTTGACAAGCAGATATTGAATGAGGTCGCCTCGCGCATGCGGGCAGTAGAGGACGCCATAGAGAAGATAGAGCTGCGCAATCCTTTGTGGCGTGACGACTTTACCAACTTCTACCGCACATACATGCTCCATGCGGAGTATAACGGTCAGGAGAAAGACAAAACCAGTCATGCACTGTTTCAGGCACAGGCTGACGTCATCCGCCATATTGCCAATGAGGAGTCGTGCGTCATCATCGGCCGTTGCGGTTTCGACATTTTTGCCAACCACCCCAACGCGCTGAAAATTTTCATTCACTCCAGTCTGGATTGTCGCAAGCGCCGCATTGCCGAGAAGTACGACATCAGTGAACAGGACGCTGCCGCCATGATTGTCGACAACGACTTCAGCCGCCAGCTGTACACCAAGACCTTCACAGGCCGAGACTGGACGGATGCCTGCAATTACGACATCTCTCTGGATGTCCGCAAGTTTGGTGTCAACGGTGCTGTTGACTTCCTCATGAAGTGCATTGAGTAATACAATAAAAAAAGAGTTGCCAATCAATACCGATGGCAACTCTTTTTCTTGTTATGTGATTGTTGTTAGTTCCTGAACATCACCTTTCTTGAACTTCCATTAGCGCTACGCTCTATGCAGAGTCCTTGAGGGCTTTCCAACTTGCGGCCCTGCAGGTCGTAGTAGGTCTTGGGAGAAGCATCGTAGTCTTCATTATCCTGCTTGACGTTCTCAATGGCCGTGCTACCCTTGTCAATCTTGAGGATGAAAGTGTTCAGACTCATTGCAGGCATCGTGTAGAGATATTCGTTGGTAGACTCTGTCAGATCTTCCAGTGTAGACTTCTGGCAGAGCTTGTCGCTCTCATTGCCTGTCGACAACCACAGTTCACCGCTCTTCACATTGTACGGAAGTGTAATCTTGATGTCGCGCTCCTTGTCAGAAGCATTGATAGCCATGACAACAAATGCAGAGTCGCCCTGGATATAGGCAGAGAACTGCTGAGCTTGCAATACCTCCTCCTTTGTACGTCCTGCATTCGCATCCTGCGAAGTAGCCAGACGTGTAGAGCCTGTGACATTCTTTGAGAAGTGAGACATGACAAAGGCGCGAGGCAGCAGCTCATCCTTCTTGTTCTCGGGGAAGTTGATGCTTTGACCGTTGTGTTCCCACGACTGACCTGTTCCGGCAAATGCCCAGTGTGCACGGAGATACCAGTAGATGTAACCCGTACAGCCTGCCAGCATACACTCGTTCAACTCCTCAGCAAAGATGAGGTTGTCATTCCAGTTAGGCATGTGGTCAATATTGTCGGTCGTCGAGTGCTCCGTCATCCACAGTTCCTTGCCGTATGCCAGCGGCAGCACGCCAGCCTGTTTCATATACTGCAGGGGCAAGTGACCATAGAGGTGTCCTGCGACAATATCTATCTGTTCGCGGCATGTTGGGTCTTTCATCAGCGGGTCGGTATAATTCTTGGTGAAGCCCAATGGTTCACCGCTGATGAGTCTCACACCAGGATTGGCCTCGCGGTCCAGCATCCATGCGTAGTTCTTGACGAGCGATACCAGACTGTCTGGCTCATAGCAGCAACCAGAATAGCTCACCCACCAGTCGGGCTCGTTCTGCAGGGATACAGCATCCACGACTACCCCTTTCTGCTTCATCCATTTCAGGTAGGTGTTCAGCCAAGGGAAGAACTTCTCATAGCAGTCTCTGCGCAGTGTCGCTCTCACGTTTCCCTGACTATCAGCATTACCGCCTTGTGCACTACCATTTGTCTTATATTCTCCGGGGGGCGACCAGGGCGTACCGAAGACGATACCGCCGCGCTGCTTACAGATCTTTACAGAGGGTAATGAACCATTCCAGTCGTAGTCACCCCAGTTGTCACCTGTGAAGGAAGGAGAGATTTCCATGCGCATGATGTTCAACCCGATTTTCGACTTAGGACCATAGAGTTTGCCGACACAAGCGTTGTCAGTACCGAATGGCTTCATAGCGCCATCACAGCAGGCACCGCCAAAACCGGAAATGGTTTGTTTGCGTGTGTCCAACACCTTTACAGATGTTCGTGGTTTAGCTGCTTGCACAGCCATGATAGCTGTCAGAGCAATGATTGTAGTTAGTACTATTTTTCATAAAAATTATTGGTAGTGAATAACTTTTGGGTGCAAATTTACACTTATTTGTTGAAACCACAAAATATTATTGAAGATAATTCATCATTCAACCCACTATTTCGTCATTACGACCTTGCGACCACCGACGATATAAATGCCCGTTTTCAGGTTGTTGCTGTCTATGCGACGTCCCTGCAGGTCGTAGATAGGCTCGTCGCCCGCAGTGCTTGGGTGGTATACATTCTGGATACCCGTCGACTCGGTAAACGTCTTTGCTTCCAGTTTGGCCATACCCACCACGAAGTCAGCATTCTTTTCTGCGGCAGTATAGAAACTCAGCACATAGTCGCCGGTCGTCGTAATGTCAAAGGCGAAAGTCTTTCCCCTACCATTGGTGAAGGCATTGTTCACGTTGCCACCAACATTCCTGATAGGCGTATAAGACTCCGTTGCCACTTCTTCGCCGTCGGGTTTCTCGATGGTGAAGATGACGGGGCTGAAGTTAGGACGATCCCAGTTTGCCAGCCTTGTCTTCAGTTCATAATGTCCTGCATGCAATTTCATGTGCGAGCGAGCCTCCTGATCGCCAAATCTGGCCCATGCCGCTTTCTCCTTGCCTCCGGGGTTCTGCACCATCAAGCCATAGGGGAAGCCTCGTGTCTCATTGGTGAAATACAGCAGTCGACAGCCACTGTTGTAGGGCAGTCCCCCACCCACTCGCTTCGTCTTGCCGTTGCAGACATACCAGTTCTGCGGCACGACACCATCGCACGTGAAGGTCTCTCCCAGGTCGTAGCTGCCACTCGTCCCGATGCAGTTCACCGTGCACGAGCTCTCGCCCTTCTTGCCGTTGGAGTCGGTCACCACGACGCGTATCTCGTGGACTCCTGCCTTCGGAGCTGTCAGCGTAGCCGTAAATGGTGCTGACGTCAGCGTCTCTATCAGTGTAGTACCGTCATAGAACTCCACCTGTGTCACCTCTGCGTTGACGGCTGTGGCGTTAGCCTCGATGGCGACGTCAGGGAAGGTAACCCCCTCTTCGGGTGTCATATATAAATAGGTGGCGTCGCCTGCCGGCTGTGTAATCTGCACCTTGGGCTGATTCAGTGTGAAGCGCTTACAGAAGTTCCATATCAGATGACGGTTCTGGTCCGTAGGCCAGTGTCCGCCATTGTTATACGAATAGAGCCATACCTCGCCACCTTTGGGGCCTCCGGTCCATTTCTCCATATCGCCATCCTGCCATGCGTCACTGAAAGGCTTAAAGCCTACCTTCTTCGAGTAGCGGGTATGTCCGTCATGCAGCGCATAGTTTTCGATATACGCATGAATGCCATACTGTTCATATCCAAAGACATCGTCGCCATAGGCTATACACTCCAGCAGGTTGACGGGTTTACGGCAGTTGTTCCAGGGCTGCTCAGAGAACTGGATACCACTGGTAGGAGCAAAAGCCGCTATCTTGTTCTGCATGTTGGCAATACAATGGTGGATAAGCATCGAACCCATGGAGAAGCCAGACCAGTAGACACGGTCTTTGTCAATGTTAAAACGCGTATACATCTCGTCAATCGTCTTGACGACAAAGTTCTGGTCGTTGGTGCCTCCCGTGTCCCACGTGTTTCCGTCACTTCTCAGGTAGGCGACGACAAATTTCGCTGTGTCTATCATCTCGTATAGCTTGTCAGAACCATACTGGTACTCCGGGTCTTGGTTCATACCGTGAGTGACAATCATCAATGGCGACTTGGCGGGCAGCGTATTTGGGACGAACACTACCATATTACGGCTTTTGCCATTGACGGTAACATTGATAGACTGTTGCTCGTATGCCAGCACGTGCATCAACGAGAGGATAATAAGGGTAAAAGTAATAGTTGAACGTTTCATAATGATTAGTTAGTTAGATTCTGGGCGCAAAATTAATAAATATTGTTGAAAAAACACCAATAATGATACGAAATAATACAAATAATGTGTATCTTTGCAACATCATATAAACTACTTAACTCAAACGACAATGAAAAAACAAATGATGATGGCTGTCCTCTGCCTGATGGGCACGGCAGTACAAGCCCAGCAAAACCTGAACTGGGGCCAAGGAACGCAGGTGGCATCTCCCGATGTTCACGCTGACAACACCGTAACTTTCAACCTGATAGCCCCCGAGGCTCAGAAGGTACAGATCACTGGCGACTTCCTGCCTCCTAAGACGGTGAGCTATCAGGGCAACACCTACGAGACACCGGGTGTCGCTGACCTCGTCAAGAACGAGCAGGGCGTGTGGAGCTTCACCACAGGCCAGCTGAAGCCCGAGCTCTACACCTACAACATGCTGGTCGACGGCGTCAAAATCATTGACCCGCTGAATGTCTACAACATCCGCGACATCAACAACCTGTTTAGCCTGTTGCTCATTGGTGGCGACCAGCGTGCAGACCTCTATAAGGTCAACAAGGTGCCTCATGGCACGGTTAGCAAGGTGTGGTATGAGAGTCCTACCGCCGGACTGACGCGTCGTCTGACCGTCTATACCCCTGCGGGCTACGAAACCAGCAAGAAGGACTATCCCGTCTTCTACCTGCTGCACGGCATTGGTGGCGACGAGAATGCATGGAGCGAGCTGGGCCGTGCCACACAGATTATGGACAACCTCATCGCTCAGGGCAAGGCCGAGCCGATGATTCTGGTGATGACCAATGGCAACATCTCTGAGGAGGCATGCCCCGGTGAGACGTCCAACGGTTTCCTGGTGCCTACCATGCGACTGCCCAAGACCATGGAGGGCTCTTTTGAGACGGCATTCCCTGATGTCATCAAGTTTGTCGAGAAGAACTATCGCGTCAAGAAGGACAAGGCCCATCGTGCCATTGCAGGCCTGTCGATGGGTGGTTTCCACACGCTCTTCATCAGCATCAACAATCCCGACTTGTTCGACTATGTCGGTCTGTTCTCTGCCGCTGTTGACCGCCAGCAGACAGGCAATGGCGAGGGTTTCCCAAACATCTACGCCAACCGCGACAGCAAGATTGACCAGCTGTTTAAGAAGAACCCCAAGCTCTTCTGGATAGGCATCGGCAAGACCGACTTCCTCATCCAGAACAATAACAACCTGCGCGCTTACCTCGATTCCAAGAACCACAAGTACACCTATCTCGAGACTGATGGTGGCCACATCTGGCGCAACTGGCGCATCTACCTGACGGAGTTTGCTCCCCTACTCTTCAAGTAACAGTCTGATACACATAAAAATACAGCTAATACATATAAAAATACAGCTAATACACGTTCGTATTAGCTGTATTTCTTTTTCTGTCACCTTGTTATTTCTTCTCTGCCTTGCGGACAGGTTTGATGGCAAAGGTGAAGTCGTAGTCCTTATACGCCACCTGGTATTCTCTTCTGGGCCATGCTCCCCATGAGTTCACGCATCCCAAACCCATCTGGCGCTGCTGCAGGTGAACCTGTGTCTGCGGACGTTCCTTCAAGTCGCCAGAGTGGCGGTCAATCTTCTTGTCCTTGACGGGTCCGTCGTCCAGGTCCTCTGTCAGGAACTTCAGTGCACTGGCCTCCATCGGTGCATTGCTGTAGAACTCCAGTCCCAGACCTTCCGCATTCTGTACGCGGAACCAGCGCACATCGGTGTGGTTGCCTGACTCCTGCGGACGTACATAGGGGAAGTACTCGTCACTGGCGTTGCTGTTATACACACCGATAAACTCGCTGCTGTTGCGGTCACAGTAGTTCTCTACGGGACCACGACCGTAGTAGCTGATGCGGTCAAAGCCCTTAGGCATCTGCAGCTGCATGCCGTAGCGCAGCATACCGCTGACCTTGGCATCCTTGTCGGTAGTCATCTGTTCGCGGACAATCACCTCACCGTCAGCCGTCAGCGTGTACGTCATCGTCAGTGTTGCCTTCACGCTGGGCATATCGAAGACAGACGTAATCGTATTGCCGTCAACCTTCACCTCTTTCAGTCGCTTCTGCGGGTTCTTCCATGCTCCCAGACGGTGCTGCAGACCAGCACCATAGTCGTTGTCGGTAGGTGCACGCCAGAACTCCGGTTCTACTGACTGGCGGTCCTCCAGCATGGGCTGACCGTCAATGTCCAGATAGTCTATCCAGCCGCTCCACTTACCTACTGTCAGTGTGGTACCTGCTGCGTCCAACTTCACGTAACTCTCTGTCTCTTCCTTTGTTACGCTGGCCTGTTCAGCCTTCAGTTCGGGGAACTGATACGTGTTCAGTGCTATCTGCTGACGCGCCATCACCTGTCCTTTGTCGATGAGTGGCTGCGCATTCTTCGCCTTAAACTGGAAGATGACGAAGATTTCCTGGTCGCCGTGGTGTCCCAGCACGCGCTGGATGGTCTTCTTCATCGCCTCGTCAGTAATCGTCTTACGCTGATGGGGAGCGATGCCGCTGATGTCCGTCTTGCCGCCATGTCCGAAAGTCATACCCTCAGGACGGTTGCCGTTGTGGTGGCTGTGTCCTGCGCCACCGACAAACCACTCCAGCTCCAGGTCGTCGAGTGTCTTGAAGAAGTTCTCATTGTAAATCTCGAAGCGACCCTCCTTGAGTCCTTTGTCCGTCACCCACACGTTCTGGTAGTAGTAGCGCACCTCGTGGGCGTGCGGGTTCAGTCTGCGGTCAGGAGCAATGATGCCGTTGCAGTTGAAGTTATGGTCAGAGGCAGGATAGCGACCGTAGTCACCACCGTAGGTGAATATCTCCTTGCCCGTTATCTTGCTCTTGTCGCGCAGTCCCTGGTCTACGAAGTCCCAGATGTAGCCGCCCTGATATTTAGGATTCTTGCGGATGATGTCCCAGTACTCCTTGAAGCCACCTATCGAGTTACCCATGGCGTGCGCATACTCACACTGTATCAGCGGACGGGGATTGTCGGTCTTGGCATATTTCTCACAGTCCTCGTAGCCCATGTACATCGGACAGAAGATGTCGGTCTTGCCCCAATGGCCAGCCTGCTCATACTGCACAGGACGCGTGGTGTCGTAAGCCTTGATCCAGTCGTACACCTTTTCAAAGTTTGGACCGTAGCCGGCCTCGTTGCCCATCGACCACACAATGATGCTGGGATGGTTCTTGAACGATTTCACATTAGCCTGGTTGCGCTCCATGTGCATCAGTTCAAAGTCCTTGTTCTTGGCCAGCGTCCCCTCACCATAACCCATACCGTGGCTCTCCAGATTGGCCTCGGCAGTGAGGTAGATGCCGTACTCGTCGCACAGGTCATACCAGCGGGGGTCGTCGGGATAGTGACACGTACGTACCGCATTGATGTTCAACTGCTTCATAATCTTGATGTCCTGAATCATGCGCTCTACAGAGACGATATAGCCGCCGTCAGGATCCAACTCGTGGCGGTCGGCACCCTTGATGAGGATGGGCTGACCGTTGAGGAGCAACTGGCCTCCTTTGATTTCGATATGGCGGAAACCTACACGCTGGCGTACTACCTCCAGCACCTTGTCGCCCTTGCGGGCAGTGATGTAGAGCGTATACAGGTTGGGCGTCTCTGCCGTCCAAGGTTTGGCGCAGTCGAACTCGGTGAAATGGCTGATGCCCTCAGCCACCAACTCGCCGGCAGGGTCGTAGAGGTCCATCGTAATCTTAGGATTTCCCGTGGCCTTGACGTCCACGTTGAGCTGTGCCTTGCCGTCCACATAGTCCTGCTTGATGGTCACGTCCTCGATGTGCTGCTTGGGACGGGCACAGAGATACACCTCGCGGGCAATACCCGTAAAGCGCCAGAAGTCCTGGTCTTCCAGGTACGAGCCGTCACACCAGCGCATCACTTGCATGGCGATGAGGTTCTTGCCGGCCTTAAGGTATTTGGTGATGTTAAACTCTGCAGCCACCTTGGAATCTTCTGAGTAACCTACATATTTGCCGTTGACCCACACCTTCAGGTTGCTGGTGGCGGAACCTACATAGAAGTAGACCTCCTGTCCTTTCCAGTCCTGGGGCAGTTCAAACTCGCGGCGGTAGGAACCCGTATAGTTGTTGGTCTCGCCAATAAATGGCGGGTTGCTTTTGAACGTGGTGCCCCACGAGTAACCGATGTTCTTGTAGATTTTGTCGCCATAGCCCTCTATCTCGAAGAGTCCGGGGACAGGGAAATCCACCCATTGAGAGTCGTCATACTTCACTGCAAAGAAACCCTTGGGAGCGTTCTGATGGTTCTTGACGAAGTTAAACTTCCACATACCCTCCATCGACAGGTAGCGGTCCGACTGTTTCTTGTCGCCCTTGGCTTTCTCCTCGTTCTCAAAAGCAAAGAAGTTGGCGTGGCGAGCCACACGGTTTTGTTGATTAATCTGGGGGTTGCACCATTCCGGTGCCTGGTCTGCCATTGCTGGCGCAGCACTGAGCATCAGCACTGCCGTAGTCAGTAATAGATAGTTCTTCATTGTTATTAAGTAAAAGGAAGGAGGCTCCGTTGCCTCCCTCCTGAGTTGTTTTTTGCTGTGTTGTTACAGATTCAGGCTCTTCTTGATGGCCTCAATCTTCTGCTCAGCGGCCTTCGTGCAGCGCTCATAGTCTTCAGCGCCCTTGAACGAAGCATCCTTGACTTCCGTATAGAACTTAATCTTAGGCTCCGTACCTGAAGGACGCACGCTCAGCTTGGTGCCATCCTCGCAGAACCACTGCAGCACATTGCTTGTGGCGGGCATGTCAATCTTGCTCTTGTTGCCCTGGGCGTCGGTGCACTCCAGCGACTGGAAGTCCTTAGAGAGACAAATCTTCGAACCTGCCAAGTCCTTCGGCGGATTAGCGCGGAAGTTAGTCATCATCTGCTTAATCTCGTCAGCACCCGTCTTACCTGGGCGAACGACGTTGATGGTGACCTCGCGAGAGAATCCGTACTCCTTGTAGATGTTCATCAGCAGGTCGTAGAGCGTCATGCCGTTGTCGCGAGCCCATGCAGCAATCTCGCAAATCAAGCAGATAGATGCGGGGGAGTCCTTGTCGCGTACCTTATCGAATGGCAGGAAGCCAAACGACTCCTCACCGCCACCGATATACTTCTTCTTGCCTTCGTTGACGCGAATCTCGTTGGCAATCCACTTGAAGCCTGTGTAGCAGTCCTTATACTCTACGCCGTTCTTCTTGGCAATCTCGGCGATAACCTCGGTGGTAACGATGGTCTTCACCAGGAACTCGTTGCCCTTCAGCTGGCCGAGCTTCTTCTTGTTGGCGATGATGTACCACGAGAACATCATGCAGGTCTGGTTACCGTTCAGTATCTCCCACTCGCCTTTGCTGTTGCGGCAGACAATAGCCAGACGGTCAGCATCGGGGTCAGAGGCAATCACCAGGTCGGCGTTGAGCTTCGTACCCAGCTTCATGCCAAGCGTCATAGCTTCAGCATTCTCGGGGTTCGGGCTCACCACTGTGGGGAAGTTACCGTCGATGACCATCTGCTCGGGAACCACGTGGATGTTCTGGAAGCCCCAAGAGCGCAGTGCCATCGGGACGATGACGCGACCAGTGCCGTGCATGGGTGAATAGACAATGTTCAGGTCCTTCTGGCGCAGGATGACATCCTGGTCAACCATGGCCTCCTTGACAGCCTGGATGTAGTCCCAGTCCATCTCACCGCCGATAGGCACGATGAGGTCCTTGTTGGCCTGCCACTTCACGTCGCTGATCTTCACCTTCTCTACCTCGGCGATGATGCCTACATCGTGGGGGGCCAGCACCTGAGCGCCGTCATCCCAGTAGGCCTTGTAGCCATTGTACTCGCGGGGGTTGTGAGAAGCGGTGACGTTGACACCTGCCTGACAGCCCAGATGGCGGATGGCATAGGAAATCTCCGGTGTAGGACGCAGACTCTCAAACAGGTACACCTTGATGCCGTTGGCAGAGAAGATGTCTGCGACAGACTCTGCAAACATACGACCGTTGTTACGGCAGTCGTGACCCACTACTACGGAGCACTGCTTGCCGGGGAATGCCTTATTGATGTAGTTGGCAAAACCCTGTGTCGCCATACCGACAATATACTTGTTCATGCGGTTGGTTCCGGCACCCATAATACCACGGAGACCGCCAGTACCAAATTCCAAATCACGATAGAAAGCATCTATCAGGTCCGTCTTGTCGGCGTTGTCCAACATGGCCTGTACTTCCTTGCGTGTCTCCTCGTCGAAAGCGGGAGACAACCATTCTTTTGCACGTGCTTCGCACTGGGCAATCAATTGAGCGTTATTTTCCATATTCCATTTGTAAGATTAAAGGATTAGTAATATTCCAATACGCAAAGATACTGATTTATCTTGCAAAATCAGTATCTCTGGCACTATTTTTTACATTTTTTAATTCTTGCGCATCATTCTGTCTACCTCTTCAAACTGTTTTCCCTTGTTCAGGTTCAGGTAGATGCGGTAGAGCGCCGGCCCCCAGCGCTGCGTGTCGAGGGGCGCCAGCTGCCTGTACTTTTCCATATACGGACAGGCATCGCTATACAGCTTCAGCAACTGCTGGCGATACTTGCGGGGCTCGTTATACTGCTCCAGTGCCAGCGCCTGGTTGAGGTAACAGGTAGCAATGCTGAAGTAAGGCTCTGCCTGGTCCTTGTTGTTGGCTATCATCTGCTTGCTGACGGTGATGCACTCGTCATAGCGGTTCATGTTCAACAGGGCTATCGACTTCGCCAACAGGAACAGTGCGTTGTTGGGATGCTTGCGCAGTCCCTGGTCCGACAACTTCAGCACCGTCTCGTTCTCACCTTTAGCCTTGTAGTAGTCTGCCAGCCGTGGGAAGAAGTACGGATACGACGGAAACAACTTGAAACCCAGGTTCAGGGTGTTCAGGTATTCCTTCTCGTTCTTCAGCTGCCGGTAGGCGTCACACATGTAGTGCAGCACGTATCTCGACTTATCCTGGTCTGTAAGTGCCAGCTGACTGTACTTCAGCGTCATCTTGGCATCCTGCAACTTAAATCCGCACAGCGTGGCCCAGTAGGCAGCCTGCGGAATCAGCTTGTCGCTCTCCAGATATTTGTAGCCCGTAAACAGGGGCTGGTGGGCAGCACCGATATACAGGTCGAAATACTCGAACGCCGTACGGTAGTTCTCACGGCGCACTTGGTAGGTGCCTCCATAATACAGGTTGGGGCGCAGCAGGTTCAGCTGCTCAGCATGGTCCTTGCGATATTCCGGTTTCACACGTCCCTTGCTGTCGGGCTGCATGTCCAGCGAGTCCAGGGTCTCCGCTACGGTGTACATCCGCTTGGTGATGTTAAAGAAGGCAGCGGTGTCGTAGGCCTGCTTCAGATAGAGCTTCTCGTTGGCCTGCGCATACTGTCCGCTGATGGCCTCATACCACGTGGTATAGATCTTCTTGTTGGTTCTGTTGGCAGGATTGGCCAACAGGTCTGTCATCAACTTCTCCGCCTTATCATAGTCGTTGCCGCTCTTGATGTAAGAGCGAGCCTGAGAGAGTTCCTTCTTCTGAGCCCACAAGTGTGGTGCCGTCATCAACAAGAGAAGCGTAGAGAGGACTAATATTCGTTTCATTTCCTTGTGTAATTGCATTCCGTGTGCAAAGATACAAAGAAATGCCGAATTATCGTTGCTATTTACTAAAAAAACTAATACTACCACCATTTTCCCCATTTTTTCTGAACACGAATCTTACGAATCTCACGAAGGTTTAGCTCGACGGCCGAAGGGAAAGTCAATTTATATCCGCTGATTTTTAGAAAAAAAACAGTTTAAACCCTTTCATTGCTATCAATCTTTTCAAGATTATCGTTGTTGTTGTCGATGCCTGATTGAAAACTCGTTTTCATCATTCATCTACACCACCAACAGCATTACATGCTTTGATATCAATGAAAGAAAAACCAAGAAAACATTTCCTCCGCTTTTTTTGGTAACCTTGTTTTTCGGACCGCGAGGTCCGAGGTTTTTCCTTGATGAGAAAGGAAGGCCCGTAGGGGTCATGGTGTCAGCGTTAGACTGCTGTGAGCTTGCTCGCAAGCAGGCTGGGCGCTGATGGCATGAGGACTCGTAAGAGTCTCCTTTCCCGTCAAGGGGTTTTCTTTGTTTTTGTTTTAAAAGCCCCCTCCTTTTGGGAAACAAAACAGAGGAATTCGTGAGATTGACTTTCCCTTCGGCCGTCGAGCTAAACCTTCGTGTGATTCGTGTTCAAATATTACTATGTCTGAGGTCCTTCTTGTGCCCATCGAAATCCGACATCAGCCACACGCCCTCCACCTTCTCCATGTACAGCTGGTGCTCCACTACCCCACTGTCTTCCGCCAGTGTGCCGTCCTCCCACTTCTGCCTGACGTTGATGGTTGCCACCGCATGCGCGTCGTCCACCACCTTCACCCCCACAACCTCGTATACCGGTAGCGTGCCGCCGTTGCCTGTCACCAGGTAGTACAGCCATTCATGCTCCATGGCCTCCTCTTCGGGCAGATGGTTGAACATCGTGTCCAGCGCCGCATAGAAGTCTGCCGTCATAAAATCCTTCGCCTCCTCCCGTAGCTCGTGGTCCGGAATATACCTACACAACACCAGAGCCCGCTCCTTCAGCTCCTCTTCCCTATTCCCACAGGCAGCCAGCAACAGCGCTGCCATCATCATTGTCACTATCTTTTTCATAGTCCCTTTCCTATAGTTCTTTTTCGTAAGTATTCCCTGATTTTCTCCAGCATTGCTTGGCACCACGCCTCTGTGCCTGGCATCTGATAGCGGTCATTGCCTGTTGCCGATGGTGTAAAGATGGTTCCTGCTATAGGTGTAAGAGTGACTATGCCACGCTCTGAGAGTGTGAACAACTCATCACCCTCTACGGCCTGAATCACGGCCATCGGATCCCACATCCTCTGTCCTGTGTCGCAGTCGTATTTCATGTAGACCTGCTTGATGGGGTGAATGTCCGTCCAACTGATATCTCTGATGACAGTCTCTGGGCTGTAATCGATTTCGTTGCCCACTTCCATCGGCGAGAAGACGACATCAACGCTACGAGGCCAAAGCTCAAAGAGCAGCTTTGCATACGTCGGATCCTGCAGGAAATTATAGTCCGGTTCCTCAGAGGTGGTGAATACACCGGCCATGAGGTACAGGCATTTCACCTTCTTACTCACCAGTTCTACACCCGAGAGCGGCGAGATGTCGTCAGGCTCTGATGCCAACAGTTGAACCAGCGACGAGACAAGGCCCGTAGAACAGATGCTCACCGAGTGGTCGGGCTGTGCCGCCAACAAGCGTCGATAGAGTTCCCATCCGTTAGGCAGCTGGGAATAGTCGCTGATGGTGCGCTTGAACATCAGTTCCCCCTTTTCGGTAGTGTGCTTATAGAGCTCTCTGTAATCGATAAACACCGACGGATCTTTGATGCCACCGCGTTCCACGCCAATGGGTATGCTACCGTGTCCGAAGTATGTGTTCATCACGTCAGCCAGAGCAGCATAGTCCTCCCCCATACGGTCCACTATGACACCGAGCAGTTTGCAGCGTCCTTCGTCCACGTAGTTATAGAGCATCTCCAAAGCGATAAGATCGTCGGTTGACGAACCGATATCCGTATCCAATATCACAAGCGGCACGCCGTCATATCCTGGCTGTATAGGGTTATCATCATTGTCCGACGTACATGATGTCAGCATTGAAAAACCACAAACAACGATGGCCACAACCATTGTCAAACGCAACATTTTCTCCATATTTTTCCTTCGTTTTGTTTTACCTCTTAATTCTTAATTCTAACCTCTTAATTCTTAACTAAGAGAATGCCTTCAGCCCTCAGCCCTTAACTCTTACCTCTTAACTCTTAACTGTCCCTTTGTGCCCTATGACTTCATACTATACGTTCTATTCTTATTCCCCCCATGTGCTTCCAAATAGCCAAACTCAGTAAGTTGGCGCAGATAGCGCTTGGCGGTTGTGGGATTGAAGCCAAAGTGACTGACGATTTCTTCTGTCGTAATCAGGTCTTTATCGGCCACGAATTCCAAAATATCGACC
>OMQN01000081.1 GCA_900313235.1 uncultured Prevotellaceae bacterium
TGTTCATATCCGAGATGTACACCGCCTACGAAGTCATGCAAGTCTGAGCCGCCACTGGCACCTATCCTGACATTTCCATGATGGTTACGCCCACGATTCACACATGGCTTATAGACAATGCCCAGATGCCAGGAGTTATAGTTATGCCAGAAGCTCTTCTTTGTCACATGCCCCGCATTGGGGTCATCGTCATACTGAAGATAGCCCGTTGCGAAATACTCCCAGGCATTATGATACTTGCTGCCATGCTCGTATGCAATGGTCGCATCCAGCCCTTTCTCATACAAAGCTCCCACCCCAAACATCAGATGGTTGCTATTCGTCTGTGCATTGGCAACAAGACCTATCGAGGCCACTGCCAAACATAACATCATTCTCTTCCTATCGTCATCGAGATAGTTCGACCACTTATCTGTTTCTCACTCAGTTCGATGGTCAGCACCTTGTCATTAGGGAATGTCATCTTCTTCAGCACCGCCACATTCCTATAACCTCGTTGGAACGACATACTCCTATCGAGTAACAATGTTGGTTCCAGCATCAGATCCTGAACGTTCGTAGCCTTCTGCTGCTTCTTGTCACAGAGTTTAAAGCGTAGTTCATCGATGTCGAAACGTAGGTTAGTCTTGTTCTCCACACTGAAGTCGATAAAGAAGTATTCCCCCACTGCATAGACATTGTTCAGTCGCATCGTTGCATGGTGCTTATTGGTCCTGGTACTGTGATACTTCGCCGGACTATTCCAGATACGACGGGCATAGCGTACCATATCCTGTGTACTCATACTTACGGCAGGGTTATGGAAAGCATTACGCTCATCCATCTGTACCTCCTTGTCTGAAACGGCTTCCTCCAGTCTGGTAGTATAAATCAGTGCATACTGAGAACGGTAACGTTCTGTCACCACTGTCACAATAGCCAGCACGGCTCCATCCTCATGGCCACCTTCCTTCGGCTTCACTCGGATGACATTCTCAATGGGTTTGTCACCCACCACCTTGTCGGTACTGATGTCCACCAGTCGGATGGGTTCTGATGCCGTTATCACTGTGGTGACGTTCTCATTCACCGTCAACTGCTCCATCTCGTTGTAAGTCTGCTGGGCTGAAGCACTCAAAGCAGACGCGGCGCAGAGAAAAAACGCGCCCAATTTGGTTCTCGAAATTCTTTTCATGATGAATATTGTCAAAATTTTTTATTTCTTAAACATCTTTAACATTTCCACAACAACTAACGCTTGCGTTGTTGTTTGGAATTGACCAAGAACACTTGTGTTCCATACTTCAGGCGGACACGGTTCTTCTTAATGGCCTTGCTAATGGCATTAGAGGTCTTCTGATAGGCATTCTGCAAAGCCTGACCTGCCCACTGACTGACAGAAGTACCGCCACTGGTCTGGTTCAGGTTCATATTACCCTGCATAGCTGTACTACCAATATCCTTCGCTGTTTCACGGAACTGACTGGCAGGAACATAAAGACCTTCCTGACCATCCGTTACATCGTAAATAGACAGTCCTATCTTCAGGATCTCATCACCTACAAGCACACTCTGTACCTTACCCTTTACACGCTGCTGACCGAATCCGCTCATCGTAGCATACAGATAACTGCCTTTGGGCAACTGTGTGCCATTGATGTCGATGGCATCCAATAGGCGTAGACGTACACGACTACCCTCTACGGCTTTTACCTCTTCATCGATGATAGCCCTTATTAGGTTCGAGTTGGGCGCATTCTCGCTCAGTGTATTGAAATACTCCGATTCATCCTTCGATACCTTCGTCACGATATTGTTCTGGGCATCATCATCGAGTTCACGCACGGCATTGGGTGCTTCATCTGCTACATCCCTTGCCGCTTTCGCACCCTTGGAAATAATACTATCCTGGGCATCTGCCACAGCACCTATAGCTGCTGCACCTTGCGCACGGATATTATTTAAGTCACGGTCGAGTTCTGCCATCATGCCCTGACGACGCATCGCCAATGCCTTGGCACGTTCTACGTCTGTCATTGGCACCACATAATCATCGCTACTCATGCTCTCACCCTTCTTGGCTGACTGTGCAATACGGTTATTTAAGTCCTGAAGGTTCTTGATTCTTGCCTGCTCCTGGGCCTGTGCATCCAACAGACGCAACTCCTCCTCAGAATACTTCGACTCAAAATCTTCTTTCTTATTCACGGTGTCCTGATTCTCCGTAAAGTCCTGCACGGCACTGCGGTCAGTAATCTCACCAAACGCATCGCGCATGTTCTTTCGCTTACTGCCAATATCCTTAGATACGTTGGCTGATGGCAACTGAGCATTAAGATACTCGGTCGTCTGCAGGTTGGCGTCTTTCTTATCCTCTATCTCTACATCGAATACCTCCATGAAGAGATAGGGTATCACCAGCGAACCGATATAAACCAATGTCGGAATGACGTACTTCGGTTGTTTGAAATTAATCTTCTTCATATCTTCACTTTACTTTGTTTACTACTATGTGGTGACCTTTCGACTGCATCGCACTGTCAACACGCTCGATGGCTGTCGCCTTTATCTGCCCCTGATGTTGCATGACATCCATCAGATAGAACACATTCATCATAAAGCACACCATCACGAATCCGAACACGATAGCCAGAAATGCCATCTTATGTTCCTGACCGACCTCCTGCAGCCGTTTAGCTCCCCAGCTGATGCCGCACTTGTCGGCAAACCTTTTGCCTGCTTCCACCTCGCGCTCATAACGCTCCTTATACTTCGGATCGTTCTTGTCCGGCATCGGCTCTCCTACTATCAATCTCTTCCAACCCATAGCTTAATAAATGGTTTTTTGTTTCTGCTCCAGATCTTGATTCAGGAGGGTTCGCCAGTTTGTTATCAACAGTCCGTGAGGATTATTCTCAGTTCTCGGCACACGTTTCAGTTCTCCAGCTGTTACGAGCTTTCTCATCAGGATGTTTGTACGTCGCTCGATGCGCTGACGGCCATAATAGGTGAAGGTCATCTGCTGCTTGTCGAACTTGATACTGTCGCAGAAGATTGAGAATACAGCACTCGTACCCATGATGTTGTTATAAAAGCCTTTTTCCTTCAGGGCATTATACTGAGCCAGTCCTGTCTCATCGACCAGATACATGGCCTTCTCCATCGTATAGTTGATGTACTTGTCATCAGGCGCGAGGGTGAAGAAGAGGTGGTGGAACAGTTCCACATGACTCTTGGCTTCCACGTCGAGCGTCTCATCCATCGTTGTGCGCTGCACCAGGATAGGCACATTGCCGTCCAACACATACACTTTTTTGTGGGCATCGTCCACCATGCCTTTGGCGGTAAAGATGGCCCCCAGCGAGATGATGATGCAGCCCACCATGAACAGGCAACTCACTATCATCACCAACTTAATCTTATTCTCCAGATTCTTTATTACCATATCTTTAACTTACTTTTATCGCATTACTGACATTGCACTTGTCTTTGCTTGACTGGCCACGCCCTCGCCGAAGTTTCTTGTCGAGAAAGCCGTGTCGCCCTCTGGTATCATCCACGCTGCCAAGTCCGGCACGAGGTTCAGGCACTTCAAGGCCACCAACGAAGCTACCAACAGATAACCCGCCGTCATGAAAGAGTTCTGCAAATACCCTGAGAATCCTCCGTCGAGTATCGCCTGCAGGTTCTCATACTGTATGCTCAGCACAATGTCGAATAACAACAGCACATAGAATCCCACGAAATAGAGCATTGCACCGTAGAAATGCACAGTGAGATACCTCGTAATCCACTTCGCCCAGGCTCCCTCCCATTTCGGCAATAACGAAAAGGCCCATTGCAGCGGCCCGAAAATAGTCAGCATGCCCAACAAGATCTGCTGACAGAAGATTGTCCCCCACCAGCCAATGCGGAACACCACAAGCGACAGTAGCATGATTATCTTATCCAGTCCTATCATCAGACCCGTATAGGTACTTTGCAGATAGAACTTACAGGCTTTCTTCTCCGAGTCCGTCAGCGTCTGGTAGCCCACATACTGCGTGATGTCCGAGACTCCAGCCTTCTGCATTCCGTCCACGGTCACCTTCGCTATCGCCATATAGTGATCGATGCTGTCCTGACGCTGTTTCAAAGGCTCATGCAGATTATCAAATTTCTGCTGTACCTGCGCCGCCTCTATCTCATAAAGGTCATGTGTATAGGAGCCGATACAGTTAGGAATATAGGCCAGCACGCCCAAAACCGATGCCCCGCTGCCTCCATGAGGATACCACCAGAACATCACAATGGCAATGGCCAGTACCCGTAGCACCTTCAAAACGTCGAACGGCTCGCCCTTCGTCATCATCTTATACGCCATGCCCGCCGCCATGATGATGGCAAACATCGCTCCCAGGGCCATGCAACACTCCAGTATCCACCAGAACGGCCCGCTTGCTCCGATAAACGTTGCATCCGTCAGAAACTCGTTCGTCTGGAAGATGACATCGTCTATCTCCTCGTCGAACATGTCAATGCCTATATTGTTGACGATACTATCGACAACCTCCGGCATCGCGCCTGCCTGCAACATAATATTTGAAACTCCCATTTCGCTTTTTTGCTGCGAAAGTACTGCTAAATCCAGAAACAGACCGCCACAAGAAATTTTGTTCCATGAATTAACAACTCAAGAATTTCGCCCCACCAACCGAAAAAAGTCACTTTGATTCGTTAAATAAACCAAATTAAAAGCAGATTTCCTTAGTTTGTTAATTGTAATTTATAGAAAATAGCTAATTTTGTAAACCCAACTTTATAAAAAGCGCGGAATCTTATAAACTAAAGTTTAAAAAATGAGTATCAGCAAAGACATAATCAAGCAATGCTTGATGAACAAACAGAGAGAGATAGACGAAGCGGAAATCATCAACCGCCCCATCGAATTCGAACCCAATGGCAACTATGTCATTGTAGGAGTGCGTCATGCAGGCAAGTCATACATGCTCTATCAGCGTGTACGCCAACTTCAGGCAGAAGGAAAAGGCTGGGACGAAATTCTCTTTATAGATTTTGAGGACGAACGTCTGGCAGAATTTCAGACAGAAGACTTCAACAGTCTGTTGGAAGCCCATCTGGAACTATACGGCAAGAAACCAATAGTTTTTCTCGACGAGGTACAAAATATCCCATATTGGGATAAGTTCGTGCGTCGCCTGGCCGATGCCAAATACCGTGTCTATGTCACAGGAAGTAATGCCAAGATGCTCAGCAAGGATGTGGCCACTACCCTTGGCGGACGGTTCTTCATCCTTGATGCCTATCCTTATTCGCTGAAGGAATATCTTACAGCCCAGCATGTGGAACTGAAAGAACACTGGCAGTACGATAGCGTCCAACGCAGTGAGGTCAAGCGCCATCTGAGCGAATATTTCTACTATGGTGGTCTGCCGGAGATCATTTCTTTTAAGAACAAACGAGCCATGCTGTCAAGCCTCTATCAGAAAATATATCTAGGCGACATCTGCGCACGAAACAAAATCAAGAACGAGAGGGTAATGAATATTCTCATCAAGAAAATGGCGGAAAGCGTCAAACAGCCCTTGTCGTTCAACAGACTTAAGAACATCATTGTCTCTACAGGCAGCCCCATCAGTGTGCCAACGACCATTGACTATGTTGATTTCACCGCCGACAGCTGGCTGGTACTGCCTATGGAGAACGAAGTGGGCAAACTAACCGAAAAGGAAACGCAGAAGAAATACTATTTCATAGACAACGGACTGCTGAACTTGTTCCTCACCAATCCTGACACTTCATTGCTCGAAAACATGGTGGCCATAGAACTTTGTCGTAGGTATGGCAAAGATAACGTGTTCTATCTGAATGTAGATAAGGAAATAGACTTCCTGGTGCCTGATGCCAAACTGGCCATCCAGGCATCATACAGCATCAGAGAGCAATCGACAAAAGACCGCGAGATACCTCCCCTTGTCAAATACAGCAAATCTCACCCAGACTGGCAGTGCTTCCTTATTTCCTACGATGAAGAGACTACTGAGGATGGCATCAATGTCATTCCTGTGTGGAAATGGCTGCTTAGTTAAGCATCATTCCCCTATCCCACCGCCAGCGGCCATAGCCACCTTCCAACGGCCATGAGCGGAACGGCAGATAGTCGTGATGTTGGCACGATGGGGCGCAGGGGCTGAGCCGGAATTGTTTTTCACCTCCTTCAGCTTGCGGAGATAGAGGATATACTCACAGACCTCTGTGTTCTTCAGGAGGATGTCCTTGTAGATGGCCAGATACTGTTCCTTGCGCTTACCCTGTGGCATGTAGGCATCGCGCACAGCCTGAAGTCCACAGTTGATGGCATTGTAACGCTCCAGCCAAGTGGTGTAGCTATGCGCCGAGCCGCCCTCCAGCGTGATACGCTCAATATTGCCCTTCAGAACGGAGAGCTTCGACTCTATCTTCCCCCGCTCCACCTGCCAGGCAATGTCTGTCAAGCCCGGTGTACGGTCGGCAATGTTCTTGGCTTCCACACGCATACGCTCCGTCAAGGCTGAATCGAGAGCTTCGGCATGGGGAACCTCTTGATAGAGCGTGAGGTTCATCTGACTGCGGAAGAACTGCTTATTGGTCATCATGGCTCCGTTGCGGTAGTTCTTATGCAGCACATCGTAATACCAGTCGGGTGTGAAACTGCCCGCACCTGTCTCACCAATGGTAAACTGGTTCATCACCGACTCATCATGATTATAGGTCACTGACTGAGCCATCACAGAGAGCGGCAGCATCGCCGCCAATAACAAAACATGATAATATAATCTCTTCATATCGGTAGCTAATAATTCACTTTAATACCCGACTTCCTCCGCCACCCGTTTCCACCGCGAAAAGGCATCGTTGGCCATCTCACGGATGGTTTTCGACATATAGAGCGTCCGTTTGAAGTAGTTCAGGCGGATGGTGACGTAGCGCGAGACGACATAATAGGTGTGGTCGATGCAATGGCGGATGTTGTCAAGCGACTCATTGATCTGCCCCAACACCGTAAGCAGGCCCTCAGTCGTAATTTGTCGCGCACCAACAGCGTACTGCGCCAGTTCATAGAGGCTGTTCGTCAGCTCACGCCCGTCAACCAGCACCTGATTGACGGCACGATCACAGGCATTGATGATGATGGTGTCAGACGAGACGATATTGCCTCGCAGCGTCAGCTGGGTAGTGAACCGCTCCAGTAAGTCCTTTAACTGCGTAATACGGTCAGAGACATCATCGTAGGTGTTCTTGACGTTCAGTACCGTCACACCGCCATTGTAGATGACATCGATAATGTCGAAGCATTTGGTGTATTTGTCGAGCTTCACGTTCAGCGAGTCGTAATCCACATTGGCCTCACTGGAATACTGGTGCAGCAGTTCATTGGCCTGCTCCACACCGCTACGGGCCATCAGTACACTGCGGATGCGCTTGTGGTCGTCTATCAGGGCTTCTACAGACAGGAAGTCGAAACTGTACTGTGCCCGCACCATCGTCGGCACGAGCATCAGCAACATCAGGAATATCTTTTCAATCTTCATCATCTTCTACGATATAATCACCACGGGCCACAGCAGAAGCGACATTACGCCAATGCCGGAAACTGCGGCCACCGATGCGGATGCGGTCTGTACCACTGAGCACGGTTATACCCAGCTGTTGCTTCAGGTAGTCGAGCATGGTCTCGCGGCTGCGCATGAACTTCTCAATGAGTATGAGTTGAGCATAGATTTTCGAGAGACGGTAGTCCACGTCACGCGCAATATTCAGACGGTCACACGTCCATAAGAGATGGATGGCATCTTCATCACCCTCCGACTCAGCCGGATTACTATAGGCGTAATTGGCTTCGACAGTACAACCTGGATGGTCATTCATGATTTCATGCAACCTCTGGTTTACCAAATCGGCTTTCTCTGCATCGCTCAACTCAGGATCCAGCTCCATCATATCCACAATCTGCGAACTGGAATAGTTGGCGGTCAGCGTCCAATGTACGGCAAGGATGGCACGGTGGTAACGGATGCCGAGGAAATGGCTCTCACCACGCTCCTTGGAGAGGTCTGCCTGAAACGTCACCTCGCCACTGATATTCGGAACATTTCCATGACGAATGAAGCTCCAACCCTGCCATGAACCCGCATCCGTCCACATGATATTGTAAGCTGTCTCTATCTCGTGCATCACGGCAGGAATACGGTAGGTGCCATCGCGCTCATCGGCAAAGTCATCTATTAACTCCCTCTTTGCATTCTGGTACTGGCTCAACTTCGACTGCGCATTGCTCAACTCTGCTTTCAATTGGTTAATCTTCGTGCGGTTGGCATTATACTGCGCCCGAAGGGATGCTGCTTCTTCAACACTCGCATAACTGATCTGTGCCAACAGGTTGTCATTCTCCACTTCAAGTGCATGAATCTGTTCCTGCAGACGGGTTACCTCGCTACCCCATGTACTAATGCCCTCGTCCAACTCTGATGTGTCGGCACCGCCTGAGAGCGTTGTCTCCATAGCATAGCGCTTGGAATCTTCGTCGAGGGCATGGCGCTGATTGCCGTTTTCCTTCCATGAGAAATTTCCTTCACCAAGTTTAGCCTGGTCGTGGCACTCCATGGTAAAGCTGACCGTTGAGCAGCCACGCATCCTTACCTCATCTGCAGCCTGATAATAGTTCTTGCGATCCTTCCCGATTCGATAGACACGCCCCTCCTCGTTGTCGTTAAGCTCAGCAAGTTTTGCATTGAACTTCGCTTGCATGGCCTGTTCTGCATCGTACTGCGAGTCAAAGGTTTCCTCGTACACTTCCTCATAGACATTCCAAGTCTTATACACATCAATGTAATGTGCGTAGGAAAAGGCCGTCGTTCGACCTGACTTCGATTTATAGATACGCGAGGATGACATATAGTTATAGAAGGCATAGTGATACTTCGAATCACTGCTATTGAGTTCCTGGCACCGTGCACGGCTCCATCCTGCATAGCTCTCAGAGTTTCGCAAGGAGTTCTCGTAGTCGGCAGCAGTGTACTGATAGTTGGCATCTGACGTACCAACACGATACCACTCACCACCATACATGATGCTCTCACTGTCTGTAGGTGGAGCATAACTGCACACCTGCTCACTACCTGAATCACGCCAGTAGATATACCATCGCTGGGTATAATAGCGACCCTGCATCTCCTGAAGGTAGTCGCTGATATAAGAAGTTATGTTATAGCCGTCAAGCGTAAAGAGGTTGGCCACACCAGTACTGTCCGTCGAGAGAATCTGCTGCATCACCAGATCCTTGATGTTCGAGGGGTCAGAAAGCGTCTCATACATATCCTTGAAATCATGATAGAGCTGTAGTATTTCGCCGGGCCTTGAATGAAAGACACCCCCTACCCTGCTGGCATTCGTCCAGACACTATCAAGCACGGCTCCACCACCAGAGACAATTGCCCCACCAGCTGTCATGAGTCCTTCCAAGTCCTCTTCCAGATCTTCCTTCGTCAAACCATCACCGAAGTCAGCCAGATGATCCCACAAGGCAGTCCAGTCCACCTCACCAAGTTTGGTAAGGTCGAACAGTCCTTTCAGATTATCGTTGATGGCCAGGAAAGCGACGTCCTGAAACGACACTTTCCCGTTGGCCACCACTGTCTCGAAGGTCATACAAAGCTGTTTCACCTGCTCACAGGTGCGAAACAAATATGGTCCCCAATAGATGGCCTTCTCTGGGTTCCTGACAGCAAGTGCTGCCACATCCAGAATCTTTGGCATTATCTGAGCACTGACCATCGTATAGATACGCTTATAATAGAAGTTCTCCTCGGCATCACCAAAGAGTCCGGCATTCTGAAGAGCCTTCCTGTCGAGCCACTTCGAGGCAAAGATACCTGCTGTAGAAACCTCCGCATTGGTATAATGGTCGAGAATCTTCTGCACGTCCTCGTCGTTCATCATCTCGTCTTCAGGTCGATATTAACACTGTACCATCCCCCTGCAAAGAGGGGGACGGTCAGCATCTGGAAGAATATAATGAAAAATGAAACCTTACGCATGTATCATCTGTTTTTTAGGTGGCAGGTTCAAAACCTTACCCTGTTTATTTACAAGTTGTGCAAACTCCAGCGACTTACCGATACCACTGCGTTCCCAATCGCGCACAAAGGCCTCGATAGCCTGCTGATGGTTACAATTCAGCTCTCGCCGATAGAGTTTCAACGCCTCTTTCTCAGCCTTCTCCGTCGTATAGCTCATATAGCATTCTCGCGGTTCCTCGATGCCAAAGACATCACCCTCAGTGCCTCGTTTGATAAAGACCTCCTTGAACGGCGAACGGCCTACCTTGTTGTCAAGGCGGTTAATCGTAAAGATCTTCTTGCAGTCGATATCCGTCAGGGCCAGTGTGGCCTTGATGTCATCGAACTTATCCTTGAACTTGCTCTGGTCGAGCAGCATGAACACGTCGGAGTTGTTGATGATGGCCTCCTTGACGATAGGAGAAGAGGTGATATCCTGAATCTCCTGTGTCACCACACCCACCATTGCCCAATGCTTTCGGGCCGTCTTATACAGGTACTTGATGTACTCTGCCATAACTGGGGTGGCGATTGCCTTCCATGCTTCCTCAATGACCAGGCACTTGCGCACCTTGTTCTTGATACGCATCTTCTGGGTGAACACGTCCATGATGATAAGCACGATGATGGGGAACAGCACGGGGTCGTCCTTCACCTTGTCTATCTCAAAGACGATAAACTGTTCATCGAACAGTGAACCGTCCATGTCATTGTTCAGGGTATATTCCAGTGCACCGCCACGATAGAACGGCTTCAGGATGGCCGCGAAGTCATTGATCGGGAACTGAATGCTATCCTCATGGATAATCTGGGGAATACGCTGACGGGCAAACTCGTAATAGCTGTTGAACGACAGTTCCCGGACCCGTAAGCTCTTACGCTGCTGCTCACGCTTGGCAATCTCGCGCTCGATCTTTTCCAAGAACTTGCCCTCGACAATCTCAGGAGTCAGTCGCTGCAACTGGTTCCGGGCAGCA
>OMQN01000122.1 GCA_900313235.1 uncultured Prevotellaceae bacterium
GGGCAACCACAACAAGGACAAGCGCGCCGACTGGACCGTCTGCTACCTCAACGGCAACGACCTCGTGAACGCCACTTCGGGCACGGGTTATTCGGGCGAACCCTTCTACACCAAGTTCCTCGAGACCACTCCCAAGCGCGAGGCCTACGGCTACGAGGCCCTCACCCTCGGTTACAACGACTACTACAAGGACGAGATCAACTTCCCCATCATCCGACTGGAGGACGTTATGCTGATGTACTGCGAGGTGGCAGGCTACAGCGCCTACACGCTCCATCTGCTCAACCTTATCCGCGAGCGTGCCACCGATGCGGTTACTGCTGCCGAGGCACAGGCCGACTGGGCTGGCGTCGTGACCCGCGAGCGTCGCCTTGAGTTCACCCAGGAGGGAATCCGCTGGCACGATATGGTTCGCAACGGACAGATCGAGGAGTACAAGGCAATGCTCCAGAAGTACTACACTACTGACTATGCGCAGACCGCCATTGCCAACATCAGCAGCAAGTACTATCGCTATGCCATCCCGCAGGACCAAATCAACATCAAGGACGGTTTGTACGTGCAGAATCCAGAGTACAAGTAAATAACTTATGATTTGCAAAAACCTCGTGGCGAGACGTTCTTTGTAGGGAAAACAAATGTCTATACGGGAGAGGAAGAGGATTACGAACTGCAGCGTGATGAGTGGTCTGTCCATTTTGTGACCTCATGGGACCAGACCTTCATGGCGGGCGATGGTGGGGCAGAGAATTCTGTGGCTCATTCTCCTAACGGACATTGGATCTATCGGTTTGACTATTACACCGGGAACAAACTGAAGACAGAGAAACTGGTGAACTTGAAGAATCATGACTATAATCTGGAGCCAAACATTCATTTCTCTCCAGACGACAAGTGGATTATCTTTCGAGCCAATTTCGAAGGATACGAAAACATCTATGCAGTAGAGCTTTAGACACATTAATAATTTATCCTTAACAACAAATAAAATGAAATTACAGCGATTTATCGTCGTTGCAGCCGCCCTTATGCCCTTGCTGGCACTGGCTGCAACCAAGACAAGAACTCTGCAGTATCATCCCGACGGACGTGACATCGTGTGTCAGGATGGTGACAAACGTTATAACCGCGCCCTCTACGGCAGTTATACCGAGTATCGCCTGGAGACCAGCGACCGTCCTATCTTCGCTGTCTATCGCTCCAAGGCACATAAGAATATCCGTTTCCGACTGACGGCCAACGGTAAGACCACGCTTTTGGAGCAGACCACCCATGCTGAAGCCCGCTACAATGCCGGCAAACGTGTCTATAAGTTGACAGACGCCTCATGGGGAAAGGGCTCGCTGACCATCACCGTCTTGCTACAGCCCGATGCTGAGTCCGCTATCTGGAAGTTCGAGCCGCAGTCGATGCCCGCCAATGCCAAGGTGGAGATGGTGGTATGCGATATCAAGCGTCCGAAGTTCAACCGCAGCGGTGATATGAACTCCGACCCCGCCGACAGCTTTGAACCTGCTGACGGCGAGCCTAACAAGCAGACTATCCAGTGGATGCTTGGCACTGAAACGACATATGCCGTGCTCGACTGCAAGGGCGGTGCCTATCGTAATGCCAATCCGCAGGCAACCTATACCGTTCTCGACAGCGGTGCCAGCACCTATACACTATCTACTCCGACTGGTGCTGAGGCTGAGCGTCTCTATGCCAAGGCATGGCAGCACCATGAGTGGTTGGCAGGCAACATCGTCTTTGACACTCCCGACCCGTATCTCAATACCATGGGTGGTACACTGATGGCTGCCGCCGACGGTGCCTGGGACGGTGAGGTATGGCTGCATGGTGCCATTGTGTGGCGCATGCAACTCAACGGCTGGCGTGCTGGTTTCTTAGGCGACCTGCTGGGCATGCCTGATCGCGCCGTGAGCCACTTCAATGCCTATGCCAACAGTCAGATAACCGATGTGGAGCCTATCATCCCTAATCCTACGCCAGACCCCGAGAAACTGCTGACCCGCGAGGCAAAGACGTGGGGCACGCAGATGTATTCGAACGGCTACATCTGTCGCTATCCCAACCGCAAGGACATCATGCACCACTACGACATGAACCTGAACTACATCGACGAGTTGCTGTTGCATCTGGAGTATGATGCCAATAAGGATTATCTGCGTAAGATGTGGCCTGTCATCAAACTGCACCTCGCATGGGAGAAGCGCAACTTCGACCCCGATGACGATGGTCTGTATGATGCTTACTGCTGCATCTGGGCCAGCGATGCCCTCTACTATAACGGCGGTGCCGTGAGCCATTCTACGGCTTACAACTACCGAACTCTCCGACTGGCTGCGCGTATCTGTGAAATTCTTGGTGAGGATCCCACCTATTATAAAAAGGAGGCCGACAAGACCTTGAAGGCGATGAATGAACGCCTGTGGTTGAAAGACCGTGGTCACTGGGCTGAGTATCAGGACCTGATGGGACTGAAACGTACCCATAATCATGCCGCCTTGTGGAGCATCTACACACCTATCGACTGTGGTATGGCAACACCCGAGCAGGCCATCCGTGCCACACAGTATGTGGACTCGTGCATTCCTCATATCCCCGTCGTCATCGAAGGCGTAAAGACTTCGAAGAAAGATAAGCCACTCTACCAGATTTCTACTACCGACTGGCTGCCCTACGACTGGAGTATCAACAATGTGGCAGCAGAGGAGACCATGCACATGGCACTGGCTTACTTCCAGGCTGGCCGCAACGAAGAGGGCTTCCGACTCATCAAGGCCAACATCATGGATCAGGCTTATCTTGGCGGCAGTCCTGGCAACTTCGGACAGATTAGCTACTACGACCGTGCCCGTGGTGAACTGTATCGTGACTTCTCTGACAACGCAGGTATATCATCACGCGCCTTCATCGAGGGACTCTACGGCATCCGTCCCGATGCGCTTAATGGCCGCTGCTACATCCGGCCAGGCTTCCCTGCCGAGTGGAAGCATGCCTCCATACAGACACCTTATATGAAGTACACCTTCCGTCGAGAGGGTAACAAGGAGATCTACGAGATTGAGCAGAACTTTGCCCAGCCGCTGCAGATCGTACTGCGCCAGAATACGGGCGTGGGCTATGTGGAAACCGTAGGTACTACGGAGAAGAAGCAGACTATCACCGTAACCCGAGCCAAGCAGCAGCCGTTGCCCCGTCCGCTGATTACCGCTGAGCGCATCGACGGCAAGGCGTGGGGCAACAACTTCGACGATGTGAAGACCGACCGTCTGGAGACTGTCAATATGGATGCGAAGTGGAACAGCAATGTCGGCGACATCTTCAAGAATTTCTATCTGTCACCTCGTCCGAAAGTGACCACGTTGACCATTCCTGCCCACGGCATCGGCGAGTGGTGTCACCCTGAGTTTACAGCTAATATCGACGATGACGCCCTGCGTCGTCAGGTGAAGGATCAGGTGTTTACTACCGAGCTTGGCATTCCCTTCCGCACTCCTGCCAAGGGACGCAACATTGCCTATACCTCGTTGTGGGACAACTATCCCGATGCAGTCACTATCCCTTTGCAAGGTAAGGCATCGCATGCCTATCTTCTGATGGCAGGTTCAACCAACCACATGCAGAGCCGTATCGACAATGGTCAGATTGTGGTCACCTATACCGACGGCACTACCGATACGCTACCTCTGTATAATCCTCACAACTGGTGCCCCATCGAGCAGGATTATTACGAAGACGGACTGGCCTTCCATGCAGCCCAGCCCCGTCCGTTCCGCCTGGACTTTGCCACATTGAGTGTCTCACGCGAGCAGATGCCCATGGGTGAACGCTATGGATATCAGCAACGCGACTTCGCCAAGGGTGCAGGTGTCATCCTTGACATGCCTCTCGATCCTCAAAAGACGCTTCAAAGCCTGACCGTTCGTACCTTGTCCAACGACATTGTGGTCGGTTTGATGGGTATTACCCTTCAGCGTTCCACAAAATAAGATTAGGCTAATATTCGAAGGAGGTGCGGTCTTTGGGCTGCACCTCTGTTTTTTTTTGATTAGAATAATCACTTTTCTTTATCATCTATTTGGAGAGTACGCAAATAATAGCTATCTTTGCCCACGAAACTTGAAGAACATTATTAATCTTGAATAAAACTAATCTATGGGAAATTGTCGCTACCTGGGCATCATCGTGCTGCTGGCTACATGCTGCCTGACCTGCTTCGGAATGAATGAGGAAACGATGGACAGCATACAGCCGCGTCGCGTGCTGGTGCTGGCTGAGCGCGGAGGTCTGCACGAGGGATTCACCGCCACTGGCCTGCAATGGCTCGACGAACAGAAGGAAAGGCTGAACCTGGAGCTGACCGTGCTGGAGACGGCTGAGGAGATTCCGCAGGGTGAGATCGGGAAGTATCGGCTGGTGCTGCAGCTCAACCATCCGCCCTACGCATGGAGCGAGGCTGCACAGCGCGACATGGAGGAATATATCGACAGCGGCAGGGGAGGGTTCATCGGCTTCCACCACGCTACGCTGCTGGGCGAGTTTGACGGCTATCCGATGTGGGAATGGTTCTCGGACTTCATGGGTAAGATACGCTACAAGAACTACATCGCCGACAAGACGGACGGCACGGTGCAGGTGGAGGACCGCGAGCATCCCGTGATGAAGGATGTGCCCGGCACCTTCGTGATCCCCGACGACGAGTGGTACACCTACGAGACCAATCCGCGCCCCAACGTGCACGTGCTGGCCCACGTGGATGAGTGCAGCTACTCCCTGCAGACCGATGTGAAGATGGGGGATCATCCCGTGGTGTGGACCAACCCAGCGAAGAAGGCACGCAACGTCTATTTCCAGTTCGGCCACAGCAGGCTGCTGTTCGAAAACGCTGCCTTCGTCACTCTCTTCGAGAATGCCATCCGCTGGACACTGGGCGACACGGATCCGGCTCCTGCCCAGGAGGAGGAATATGCTGCCAACTATGCCCGTGCTCCCCGCTTCAAGGCGCTGGTCCACTACGA
>OMQN01000014.1 GCA_900313235.1 uncultured Prevotellaceae bacterium
TCGGCAAGCGCCGCCAACTCGCCACCATGGGACTTCGCCCCGACATCTCTTCCGCTGATTGCATATTCAAGTATATGCGCCCCATTCTGCAAGACCTGATCATCGAGGAAGCTCACGTGATGCTGCTCAGCCAAAACTACAAACTCATCAAGGAGATGAGAGTCAGCCAAGGTGGTCTGACTGAAGTGAGCGTGGACGTAAGGATGATTATCAAGGAGGCTGTCTTGAACAATGCCACGGTACTGGCCTTCGTCCACTTATTCCGAATTCGGCATAAGTGAATGGATGCCTCGACCCAAAGTTTCAGCTTATTTTATTGTCAAATAGACAATATTCCATATTATTGGGATTATAATGCAGACTCAAGTTGGTTCATGTTTTTACTTTTGTGATTGAAAATCTTTCATCAAGTAGTAGCTGATATGGTTAATGAAAGTTCCTAATTAATGCCCACAGATGGCGAAATCGTGTGACATAACGCTTATAACATAAATGATATGAGAAATTGTTTTGTGATATTACTTCTGGCTTCAGTAATGACAGCATCTGGCCAGAATCGCGAGAATCCGGTCATCAAGAGGGTGGCCGATGCCGGTGTGCTGAAATATGCCGGCAAGTATTACCTTGGTGGCGTGGCTACCCATGGTGACTTCTATGTCAGCAGTGATCTGACACACTGGGACCAGCGAATCCACGTGTTCGACCTCGACAATAAGTGGACGCACGGAACGGGTGCCCGCAACAATCAAGTTCATGCCGACGATATTACTTACAGCAATGGCCAGTTTCATCTTTTGTTCAGTGTCAACTATTGGGGACCAGACCGACATATCGTGCATATCACCCATGCCACGTCGCCTACGATTACAGGCCCTTTCCGCGAAGTGAGAGATGACCAATGGTTTGAGAACCGCATAGACCCACAAGTCTTCCGCGACGAAGACGGTCGGCTTTATCTATATATGGTAAAGTTCACCGATGGAAATACCATCTGGGGCAGACCGATGAACCAAGACTTCTCATTCTGTGGTGAGGCTGTACAGCAGTTCAGTTCACAGCCTGGCACTTGGGAGACACTCGACAACCGAGTAGCAGAAGGACCCTTTGTGGTAAAATATCGTGGCAAGTACTATATGATGTATAATGCCAACCATACAGCCCATACCTATGGCAACTATCGTTTGGGAGTGTGTGAGGCAGAAAGCCCCCTCGGTTTCAATCCCGGCGGCAAGTACAGTCATCCTGTTGTAGGCCCCAAGGCCGACCGTTCTCTTTGGGATATGTACGTCAGCCACGAGAACGACAGTCTCTTTACCCCTGGACAACCCAACATTGTCAGAGGTCCCAACGGCTGGGAGTGGTGGCTCGTCTATATGGCCAATAAGGGCAGATACCGCGACCAGTATGTTGATCGCATTCACTTCACCAACAACCGCCTCACGGTTGACGGTATCACCGACAAACTTTCGGAGGGATTTCACCCTCTCCCATCGCTGCCACAATACTGTGGTACGTCACTCGAAGGCATCAGTCCTTCTGACTCCTATCTTCTGGAGCTGACTTTCAAGCCAACCACCCCTTCCTGTGGCATCCTAATAGGGAATCACCGTCTGTTGCTGCCTGAAGAAATGGGTACCGACGTGAGCCATCAATGGCGCATCGAACGCAATGCCGCTTTATTAACCGTATGGATTGACGATGTCCTGGTTGAAGACCACGTGGCAGTCATCGGAGATGGCATGTCCTGGCTGGGTGGACAAAAAGAGTCTGATGTGGAGTATGTCAGTTACACCAACGGATGGGACGAATGGGGCTGCCATTTCAGCGGCTGGGAAGGCTCTAACACAACTGCTGACGGTCTGTTTCTCCCAAAGGGCGCTGTCTTTAAAGGCAAGGCAGCCGATGACTATGAGTTGAGTGTGATGTTTGAAAACATACATCCTGAAAGTGGAGTCTATGGTGTCTATGCTGCCTGGCAGGATTCTCGAAACTACGTGCGCGTAACCATCGACGCCCCTCGTCAGTCGTTAGTTGTTGAACAATGCGAGAAAGGAAAAATCAGGCGTATGGAAAAGCCGCTGGCCAGAAGTGTGGTGCATTATCCGGACATCAAATACTCAGATACGTATGAGAAACAATACCGTTTCGACAGCCCTACATACCTATCTTCCATCACCATGCCCAAATGTGATGCTGACAATGATCCTTACGCATCCGCTCTCAGCCTAAAAGAAGGGTCAAGACAGCTGCGTGTGGATATGGCATCAACACAGCATATAGACTGGCTCGACGGCGACAACTGGCGACCGCTGAAGTATCAGCAGGCATCCTCGGGTTACGATGAACTTCAGACCATTATGTTTCCCCAGATCAAGACCCAAGCACTTCGCTTCATCAATAAGGACCCCCAATCGAACAACCGTTATCTCTACCGTATAGAGACCCGGCATGACTTCGCTTCCATCAACCAACTCCGTATCGACAAGCGGGGAAAGGCCATCCACATTTTTGTAGATGATTCAGAACAGGCCACCGTCTGTCTCAGCAAACCAGCCGCCACACGTATTGGGCTCTTCAGTGATACTGTCCAACAAATCCTGGTAAGGAATATTCTCTATTATCAGGTAAAATAGTCCAAAAAGAACAAAAATGCAGATAGTATGGACGAATTTGCAGACCATTTTACTACGTGCTCTGTACTTTTGACGCATCAATCAAACACTGAAAAATGAAAAGTATAAGAAAGTATTTCACTGCTCTTTTAGTTTTAATGTCTGTTTACATATATGGAGCCGACATTCCACGGCCAGAGTATCCCCGGCCTCAATTTGAGCGCAAGCATTGGATTTGCCTGAACGGCGAATGGACCTATCAGTTTGATTTCGGCTGCAGTGGTCTGGAGCAAGGGCTTCAACATAGTAAGGGCTTCGATGGCAAGATTGTTGTCCCTTTCTGTCCGGAGAGTCCGCTTTCAGGTATAGGCCACAAGGATTTTATCAATGCACTTTGGTATCACCGCACCATCAGCATTCCTCAGTCGTGGGATGGCAGTCATATTATACTACACTTCGGAGGTGTGGATTATAAATCTCAAATTTTCATAGACGGCAAGCACGTGTTCACCCACTACGGCGGTGCTGCCTCGTTCGATGTGGATATAACAAAATATGTAAAAATAGGTAATAGTTATAATTTGGTTGTTTATGTAGAGGATGACGTGCGCTCGCAACTGCAGCCTGGCGGCAAACAGAGCCGTAGACTGAACAGTTATGAATGCTTCTATACCCGTGTGACAGGCATCTGGTCGACAGTATGGCTGGAGCCTGTTGCCATGGGGGGACTGAAGAAGGTTCGCGTAACGCCCGACCTGGACAACAGCCAATTTGTACTAGAGCCGGTATTTTATGAGACAGACGGAAGCAAGACACTCACCGTCACTATCCGTGACGGTTCAAAAACAGTATGGCGCGGTGAGACCAAAGCCAGTGACAATGCCACGTTGACAGCGAAAATCAGCAAGGTGAAGACATGGTCGCCTGAGCATCCGTTCCTCTACGATGTAGAATACATAGTTAAAGACAACCGCGGTCAAGTAATCGACCATGTCAGTTCATACGTTGGCATGCGCAAGTCAGAACTACGTGGCCGCACATTCTATTTGAACAACGAGCCTTATTACCAGCGGTTGGTTCTCGATCAGGGCTATTACCCCGATGGTCAGTGGACTGCTCCCACCGACGAACAACTCAAACGCGACATCGTGTTGGCCAAGGAAGCCGGTTTCAATGGCGCACGCCTGCATCAGAAAGTGTTTGAGCAGCGCTATTTCTACTGGGCCGACAAATTGGGCTACCTAACTTGGGGAGAATCACCCTCTTGGGAGCTGGATTGGACCGACCAGATAGCCGCACGCAATATGATAGCCGAATGGGAAGAATGCGTGGAGCGCGACTACAATGAGCCATGTCTCGTGGCTTGGTCACCACTAAACGAGACATGGTGTCCTGACCGTGATGCCCAAAGGGCCCGTCTCACCAACGACCTCTATTTCATCACACACCGTCTGGACCGCACCCGGCCCGTCGTGTCGGTCAGTGGCGGATATCATGCCGGTTTTACCGACATATACGCCGAGCACACCTATGTGCAGGATCCCGTGGAACTCTATGAACAACTGCGTGAGAAAGAAGACGGCAGTGTATATGTGCATCATCCCCGCGAGAGCGCTCCCTATCAAGGTGAGGCCTATATGATAGATGAGTTTGGCGGCATACGATGGGTCAAGAAAATGCAGGCCGAGGAGGTCGCGCCAGAGGGACAGTTTTGGGGATATGGCAAGGACCCCGAATCATTAGAGGAATTCTACCGTCGTCTGGAAGACCAGGTGAACGTGGTGCTAAGCATAGACCACATCTGTGGCTTCTGCTACACGCAGATTGTCGATGTGGAATTGGAGAAAAACGGCATCTATACCTACGACCGTGAGCGCAAGTTTGACATGGAGCGTATCAAGTGCATCTTCACCAAGAGCCGACAGCAAGCCAAGAAAGAAGTTGAGCAGATGCTCAACGACAGGAGATAGTTCACATCATTATTATTTTAATTAATATCTTTTAAAGCACAACAATTATGAAGTATGGTACATTTCTACTCATGACAGCCATGCTGACCCTTGCAGGCGAGGCAATGGCACAGACAGACAACGTGGTGGCCCTGCTGCCCGACGGCGTTCAGGCCAACGTCAATCCTGAGCGTAAGCAGGACAAAGCCAAGAACCTGGTGGTGGCCGGTTCGCCAGAGAAAGGCTACAAAGCATTTTTCGCTGCCACCGATAATGCCAACGGAGAGGAACTTTGGGTGACTGACGGCACCAAGGAGGGCACTCACCTTGTAAAGGATATCGTGCCGGGGGTGGGCTCTTCCAATCCAAGCAACCTTGGCCGTCTGAATGACAAGGTTCTTTTCGCTGCCTACACCGACCTGGATGAGGTGCAGGTATGGGTCTCGGATGGTACGGAAGCAGGAACGAAGCAACTGACAGAGAATATCGTACCGGGTACAGGTGCCAGTCCTGTGGCTTTCACTCAGATGAACGAGACACAGGCTATCTTCGCTGCCTACGACGAAGAAAGCGCCGAGTACGACCCCGACCGCGGCCCGCAGCGCTGGCTCTGGGTGACCGATGGTACGGTGGAAGGTACCCGTCGCGTAAAGGCCGTCGATCTGAAGTGGCCGGGTCAGGACAATACCACCCTTCATACGGCCTATGTGCGCTCAGGCCGTCGGGTATTCTTCAAGGCCGATGACATTGACGGTACTACAGGTGAAGAACTTTGGGTGACCGATGGCACAGAAAATGGCACTTATCTGGTAATGGACATCAACTGGGAGCGCTGGCCAGAAGGCGAATGGGGCTACGCAGAGGGCTTTACACGTAGCAGTGCCATCGACAATTTGGAGAACTACAAAAACGAGGGCGTCGTGTTCAAGTGCTGGACACCCGACTTTGGCAATGAGCCTTGGTACTCTGATGGAACAAAGGCAGAGAATGCCAACGATCCTGGTGGCGATGGTGACGACCACACATTCTTGGTGAAGGACACCAACCCCGGCAAGAATGAGAATGGTATCGGCTTCGGCGGCAATCCCTTCGGCTATGGCTTTGAGGTTTACAAGGACAAGATTTGGTACCGTGCCTTCTCTCCCGATGGTGGACAGGAGTTTGGCGGATATGGCAACAAACGTGGCGACTGGGTATACTATGACGTATGGCAGGAAGAGCCCTCTTCGGACCACAACTCTTTCTCTGACCCAGGGTGTGTGTTCGATGGTGTATATATGTTCTGTGCCGCCCACGGATTCGATGCTGCCATTGATACACATATAGGTGGTGAAATGTGGTATTTCGACGGCGAAAAGGTTCAGCTGCAGATGGACTTCGTTCCAGGCAATGGCTGCGACTGGATCAAGGAGCAGACCGTGGCTGGAGGTTCGATGTATTGGTGGAATGAGGTCAGCGCCCCTGCAGTGGGAGCCTACACTGGAGCCCTCTACCGTCTGGACAGCAAAGAAGCAACACCTGTTGTTGTAACCCATCTCGATGAGACTGGTGACTTCTGCCACTCTCTGCGCAACCTTAATGGTACCATCATCTTCGCCTCCGACAAAACCCACCAGATCTATGTGGACAACTACACCAAAGAAGGTTGGGACGGCGTGAGCGACTTCGGTTACATTGAGCCTGAGTTTGGCAACTTCGACAGTATCACTGAAGTGAGAGAGGCAGAGGCAAGTAACAATGGCATCTACAACCTCAATGGTATGCGCGTAAGCGGAAAGCTTCAGAAAGGTGTCTATATCGTCAACGGCAAGAAAGTCGTTGTACGCTAAACTTATTAGGAATCAGGGAGAAATCTCCCTGATTCCTAATCATCATCTATTCTATAAACATTTTATTCATGAACAGGAACAATCATATTCCAAGGCTTGCCGTCCTGCTGCTCTCTCTCATTCTGGCAGCCACATCCTGGGCGCAAACGACTGAGGTGACGGGAACCGTCACGGACAAGCAGAATGGAGAGACGCTCATCGGTGTCACAGTGAAGGTTGTAGGTCAGAACACGGGGGTCATTACTGATTTCGATGGACACTACATAATCATCGCTGATGCCGGAGCCACCTTGGAGTTCACCTATATGGGTTATAAGAAGCACACGGAGCGCGTGGCTGGCCGTCGACAGATTGACATTTCAATGGTGTCAGACACACAACTGCTCGACGAGTTGGTAATCATTGGTTATGGTGTCCAGAAGAAGAGCGACATCACAGGCTCCATCTCATCGATTGCCGGCAAGGATGTGAACAACGTGCCTGTCAGCAGTGCACTCCAGGCCCTGCAAGGAAGGGCTGCGGGTGTGAACGTGATTCAGAATACCGGAGCCCCTGGCGGCAAGACCACTATCAAGGTGCGTGGCACAGGAACGGTGAACGATGCCGACCCTCTCTATGTGGTGGATGGCTTTGTGGTGGACAATATCGACTACCTGAACCCCAACGATATTGAGAACGTGGAAATTTTCAAGGACGCAGCGTCAAGTGCCATCTACGGCTCAAGGGCTGCCAATGGCGTGGTAGTCATCACCACCAAGAGCGGCAAGGAAGGCAAGACCCGTGTTACGTATGATGGTTACTTCGGATTCTCCAATCCATGGAAGACTATCGATGTGATGGGACTTGAAGACTACACTCTGATGCGCGACTATATCTCTGGGCGCAGCGACTATTCCTACAAAGGACAACTATATATGTCACCTGATGCAAATGGGACCCCTATCTATGATGAGAAAAAATACCATGATCTGGATACCATACGCCATAACCGTGTCGGCAACTACTGGGATGCCATCACCCGCACAGGCACCAAGCAGCAGCATGCCGTCAGTGTGTCAGGGGGCAATGACAAACTGCAATATCTGGTCAGTGCCAGTTACTTTAACGAGAAAGGTATCGTGAAGACATCCGACTACCAGCGCCTAAATACCCGCATGAACGTGAAGGCACAGTTGACAAAATGGCTGACAATGACCACCAACATGTCGTTTACTGCCGATAATCGTAACCCTGTGCCTGAGGGCGGCGAAAGTGTGCTCCGCAAGGCATTGCAATGGCGCCCCAACGTCTATGCCCATAACAATGTGGGTTATTACTATGAAGAAGATCCCGTGGCCATCATTGACCGCGACAACGAAGAAGTGAGCAACCAGCGCTTCGACATGAACATCAGCCTGGATGCCCGTCTGCTGAAAGGACTTACCTATCAGTTCAAGGCATCTTACTACAACAATCGTGAAACCAACGAAAACTTCTACGAGTACTTCGGCCTGAATGAAGACTTCGTGATGCCCACCACACTGACAGAAGTATATAAGCGTCAGAACAATGTCGGCAAATGGGAAGTGGACAATCTGCTTACCTGGATGCTGGAAGCAGGGAAACACAGTCTTACCGTATTGGGCGGCCAAGTATTAGAAGGCTACAAATACGACTTCCAGGAGTCACACCGCAAGGGCACGCCCAGTAATGAGGATGTGTTCCGCTATCTCTCCAGCGCCTACACGGGTGACAAGACTTATGGCCTTCCCCGTGACTGGACAGCTATCGGCTGGATTGGGCGCATCAACTATTCCTTCGACGATACCTACCTGCTACAGGCCAATATACGTGCCGATGGCTCCTCGAAGTTCTCCAAAGACAATCGCTGGGGTGTGTTCCCCTCAGTGTCTGTCGGCTGGAAATTCTCCAATCTCCCTGCCCTGAAAAGCCTCTCCTGGCTCTCGTTGGGAAAACTGCGTATCGGCTGGGGACTTTTAGGCAACAACCGTATCGACGAAATGGCGCGTTACACCTACCTGTCATCAGGATACAACTATCCGTATGGCGTGGGTAACCACACATTGTGGGAAGGCTCAACAGCCACCGTGCTTGGCAATGATGACATCAAGTGGGAAAAGAGTGAGTCAAAGAACATCGGTATTGATTTCTCCTTCCTGAGTAATCGTCTGATGCTGACTGTAGAGTATTTCAACCGCAAGACCACAGACATGCTGTTGCGTGTTCCTACCGTTCTCTCTGCCGGACTGAATGCCGCAGGCGCGCCGATGACCAATGCCGGTGCTGTGAAGAACTACGGTCTGGAGTACGACGTGAAATGGCGCGACAACATCGGCAAGAACTTCCGCTACGAAGTGGGGTTCAACCTCTCTTGGATCAAGAACGAGGTGACCAGTCTCGGTACTGGCAACGAGCCTGTTTGGGGCAATACCGTCAACCTGGCTCTCAGCGATCCCGTCACCAAGACCGTTGTAGGCCAGCCCATCGGTGCTTTCTATGGATATGTCACTGATGGCATCTTCCAAACCTTTGAGGAGGTACGTGCCAGTGCACAATATGACTTTGGTAAGAACTATTGGGAACAGACCACCAAGCCCGGTGATTTCCGCTTCAAGGACCTCAATGGCGACGGCAAGATCACGGCCGAAGACCGAACGTTCCTTGGTTCACCGCTGCCCAAGTTTGTCTTCGGTATTCCCATGGCTGTTGGTTACAAGAATTTCGACCTGAACATTTTCTTTCAGGGGCAGACTGGCAACAAGGTGTTCAATGTGATGGACAACTTCCTCTATAATGCTGCCGGCATGCATAACGTGAGTGCTGACCTGCGCGAGAAGCACTGGTCGGGCCAGCTGATAGAGGGGCGTGAGTTCTTCCCTCTGAACACAGATGCCTCTATCCCAGACCTGCGTGACAGCGACCCCAACCAGAATTTCCGAGCCAGTGATTTCTTCGTTCACGATGGTTCCTACGTACGTCTGAAAGAAATGCGACTGACATGGACCATGCCAGAGCATATACTCCAGAAAATCGGGTTCAGCAGTATGGCTATCTCATTGACAGGTTATAACCTGCTGACCTTCACAAGCTACAATGGCTTTGACCCTGAAGTAGGTCGTGTGGTCGGCACTGAGGGGAACAATCTCAACATGGGTGTTGACTATGGCAACTACCCTCAGACCCGCTCATTCACGTTGGGCTTGAAATTTGGACTTTAAAATGAGAACTGATAACTGAAAATAGATGATTATGATTACCAAGAGATATTTCCGGCTTTCTCTTTCCACGTTGCTCTTTTCTCTATCCATGTTGCTAATCACTTCCTGCAGCGACTTCCTGGACAAGGATATTCAAGGCAATGCCACTGACGAGACTTACTATGACACGCCCTATAAACTTCAGTCGGCACTTGATGCCGTCTACGACGTGCTGCAACGCGATGACTACAACAACCAGGAGTGGCGCTTCGGTGAAGCCATGGGAGACAATGTACTTGGCGTGGACGAAGGCCTGGGGTCAGAAATGGGGCAACTCGTGATGTTCCGTTTCAACACCTCGAACGTCTGGATTCGTCAACGTTGGGAAGTCAACTATATCGGTGTACATCGCGCCAACCAAGTCATCGCAAACATCAACCGCGTACAGATGTCGACCCACTCCTATAATGCTTACCAGCAGATACAACGTATCTATGGCCAGGCCAAATTTTTGCGCGCATTCTTCTACTTCAACCTTGTGAAGACCTACGGTGGTGTTCCTATCCGACCTGAGACAGAAACAGTTGACAAGCTTGTCATACCCCGAAGTACAGAAGAAGAGACCTACGCCTACATTGAGAAAGACTTGCGGGAGGCAATGGTAATGCTGCCGGTAAGTTATGCATATGGAGAGGTGGGCAAGGCAACCAAAGGAGCTGCCACGGCCCTCTTGATGAAAGTGCTGATGTATCAGGCCAAACCAGGTGTTCCCTCTTCCAAATGGGAAGAGATGGCACAACTGGGACGCTATTTTATCGATGGTGCTCCCCTCACTATCGGCCAAGTGCTGAAATACGACGGACAGGAAGACTGGGAGTCCCTGCGCCAGCGACTGTGGTTCCAACCCCAGCAGTACACGGCTTCTGACTATCAGTATGAGACTGCTCAAACCAGGCTGTTCGACGTGAACAATATCTATTCTCTGAACTACCGTGACTACTTCGGTGACCCTCTCCACAACGGCGACAAATGGGCCTACGTCTATCAGTGGTATTCTGACGGCGAGTTCTGCAAAGGCTCTGTCTTTGAGGTTGTCTTCAAGGAGAGTGCCGACGGATCCAACGGCGATGTCAACGAAGGCGCAGGCATCGAGCACTTCGACGTGGGTACGACCCAGATGTACGGCACCAGCGGTATCGTCAACGACATCTTCGGCGATGATGTGCGCAAAGACTATGTCATCCATCATCAAGGCAACACCCCAGACGGTGAGATGTGGCAGGGTGGTGAAGGCCGATTCGTGTCGCTGAAATGGTATACACCAAAGAAAGACAAACCACAGAATGCCGGTGACAATGGACGTAACCGCCGTGTATTGAGATATGTCGATGTGGTGCTGATGCAGGCCGAGGCCCTCAACGAGACAGGCAATCGTGAGGAAGCTCTGGAAAAACTGAATCTCTGTAAGGCACAGGTCAACACCATCAATGGCAGCACCCGACTCTACCAGCCTGGCAGTTATGGCTATATCCGCGACCAAATCTACAGTGAGCGCCGGATGGAGCTGGCCTACGAGTGGGACCGCTATTTCGACCTTGTCCGTCAAGGACGTGCCGCCGAGGTGCTCCATACGTTCGGCCGTTCTCGCCCCAACAGCCGTGGTTTGTATTTCATAGCTGGTGTACACGAGCGTATGCCTATCCCTCAGAATGAGATTGACATAAGCAATGGCGTGGTGGAACAGAATCCGGGATACTAAGAGAACTGTGATTTGAGATTAAAGAAATGAAAGATATGATTACCAAAAGATACAGAAAGCTATTGACAGGTTTAGTATTATTTACTATTCATTGCTCACTATTCACGTTATTCCTCGCCTCTTGCAGCGATGACAATGAGCCAGCCCGGACACCCTCGTTGCAGGCCAATGTCAGCAAGACCAATTTGGAAATCAATGAGTCGATGGAGATACACTTCACTGGTGTGGCCGACCAAATTGTTGTTTTCACAGGAGACAAGGACCACCAGTATGAACGGCGCGATTCGAGCAACACAGGATTTGCCGTCAACAAAGGACTGTTCACTTATAGCTACCATACGCCAGGCACGTTTCACGTGGTCTGCATCGCCAGTACATACGACACTTATCTAGGCAAATCGCTGAAGACCGACATGTACAGCTTTGATGTCACCGTCACCGATGACGTGAACACCATTGATGCCATTTCCGCCACTGTCACGCCCAATGTCTATTACGCTCAATTGATTGGTGATGACACTTGGGTGATGCGTCTGCCTCAGAAACAACTCTACAACAACCGTGAGATCGCGGTGAACGCCAGTCGTCAACGGCTCAATCTTTCCATTGAGAGCGATTCGGCAAAGGTTACCATTGACGGAGAACCGTACAATTCACGCACTTACTATGCGCTGAATGCCGACCATGCAATCCGCGTCGTCTCTGCCTCGGGTACCGTGCGCGACTACACGCTTTATGGCATGGTCTATCCGGAACTGCTGACGGTCACTGTGGGTGAAAAAGAAGCCACACTTAGGCGGTCAGCTTACTATCAGGATCTGCTGACCTACATTTATACTGGTGATGACCCGACGCTCGACTTTACCGTTGACGATGGTGTGCAGCTGCTTGACGGACAGTCTGTGGTATCTCCTGGCAGTTTGATTGTGCCCAACCATGAGTATACGCTCCGCCGCACACATGGCAGCAATACCCAAGTCACAGCAGATTCCCGTATAATATTCAGCAAAGAATAGAGTTATTATAGCAGATGTTCAGATTAAAAGTTATTCTCATAAGCCTGACCCTTATATCGGTTTTCACTCTTCCCGCAAAAGCGATAAGAGTGGAACCGTATAAAGGGTCGCGAATCTTTTGGGACACAGCCACACGTACCACAATCTTCCGAGGTGGTGGTTATAGCCGTGTGATTGAGTTGCAAGATGGAAGTCTCATGGCTGTCTGCGAAAGCGGAGGCATCCAGATGGTGACAAGTTCCAATAAGGGTGCGTCATGGTCATCGCCAACACGCATTGCCTCAAACCCCACTGGTGTGAACGAATGTGTGCCCGACTTAATTCAGCTGAGCGATGGGACAATTGTCGTTGCCTATAATCCACGACCTGTCAGCCCTTATTCGGAAGACAGGAAATTCGGCATAAGATGCAGACGGTCGGAGGACAATGGACGTACGTGGAGCGATGAGATTCTTGTCTACGATGCCAGCCACCTTTGGGGTGACGGCTGTTGGGAGCCGTCAATGCTCCAGCTACCTTCGGGCGAACTGCAGTTATACTTTGCCGATGAGAGCCCTTTCACCAACAGTAGCGAGCAGCAGATATCACTTTGCCGCTCCTTCGACGGTGGACTATCGTGGACAGAACCGCAGCGTATCAGCTTCAGGCAGTATTACCGTGACGGTATGCCATCGCCCGTTTTGTTGAAAGACGGTTCGGAAATAGTGGTCATCATAGAAGATAATGGATGGGGAGCCGGCTTCACTGACTTCTATCCGACAACCGTACGCACCACCTTGGACAACAACTGGGCTGATGACTATTGGGTAAGTGGCACAGACAAGAACAGAGAAAAAACCTATAACCTTGATTTCGCTCCCAAGGCACTGGGAGGCGCACCTTATCTGCGTGTATTGCCGTGGGGTGAGACGGTGATGAGTCATCAGTCTGGACTGAATCATGACGGTCATCCACAGATGCGTGTGGCTGTGGGCAACAGCGAGGCCCGCGACTTCAAAGCAGTCAGTGTACCTTTCAACATTGGCGCTAATGAAGAGGGACTATGGAACTCACTGGCTGTCATTGATACAGGAATTGTAGTAGCGGTCAGTGGTATAGCAGGGAATATCGAAATGATAAAGGGCTACCCAGTCAGGCAACTTCAGGCTCCATATGGCCATCCTGTCATAGACGGCAAACTGACCAATGGTGAGGGCTATCTGAAGCGCAATGCCACACAGATGATTCTCGGGACGCAAACAGGAACACGAGTTGCTGCAGACTTGGCTTACGATACCGACTCTCTATATTTCTTCACGCGTGTAAGCGACCGGACGCAGGTGCCTAACGGAGCTGACTGTGATGCCATCACACTCTATTTCGATATGCAGGATACCTGTGACGAACTTCCACAGCAAGGCTGCTACAAGTTTGGCATCAGAAGGAATGGAACACTGATGCGTCCTTACTATGGTGCTGATGGCAGATGGAGCTACGGCAGCCCCAGCGACCTCAAAATGCGCACTGCCACATCATCAAGCTCCGGTTACTACATCATTGAGACAGCCATCCCCTGGTCGGACTTCGGACTTCAGGAGCCTCCAGTGGGGCAAAGGTTGGCTTTTGCCATAGAATGTGTGGACAATCGCAGTGGAACACCTTATACCGAATCCATCCCTGATGCCCATCCTGACAAACCGTGGACCTGGATGGAACTACGTTTGGGAGAAAAACCCGAAGATACTGCCATTGGAAGTGTTGAAAAGACTTTCTACCCCATTGAGCGTATCGTGAACCTTTCATCTTATTATCCAGGTCTGCCTTTGACGGTTATCCGAGAGCGGCAGCCTGACGGAACCATCAAAACCCGGAAGATACTCAATCGCAAATGAAAAGACAAATCTCTTTGTGGCTATGCCTGACGATGGCATGGATAGTCTTTGCCGAAAACAAGGTGGATGGCCTTGCACCTTTAGCCGACCCATATATCCTATTCGAGGATGGTGTCTACTATGCCTATGGCACACATTCCCCCGATGGCATAGAAGTTTATACTTCCACAGACCTGCAGACATGGAAATTTCAAGGACTGGCACTCTCCAAAGTGAACACGACAGAAGAACGCTGGTTTTGGGCACCGGAAGTCTACCATAAGAATGGCAGATATTATATGTATTACTCAGCCAATGAGCACTTGTATGTCGCTGTTGCTAACTCTCCATTAGGCCCTTTCCGACAGCAAGGCACTCGGATGATGCAGTCGCTGCTGGGTGACGAGAAATGCATCGACTCCAGCGTTTTTTTCGACGATGATGGTTCGGCATGGCTCTTCTTCGTCCGCTTTACAGATGGCAATTGCATTTGGCGATGCCGCCTCGATAGCAATCTTATGACCCCGGTTGCTGGTACGCTGCGCGAGTGTATCCATGTCACCGAGCCATGGGAAGGCCGGTTGGGGCGTGTCTGTGAGGGGCCCTTCGTCATCAAGCACGGCGGTCAATACTATCTCACCTACTCAGCCAATGACTATCAAAGTCAGGACTATGCTGTCGGTTACGCAACTGCCCCAACGATAGATGCAGTCTGGACAAAATCAGAGAAGAACCCAATACTTCACCGTTGGAACGGTCTTGCTGGATGTGGTCATCACTCCCTTTTTACAGACCATGATGGTCAGTTGCGTATCGTGTTTCACTCACACTTCTCACATACGAAGATACACCCCCGACTGATGCATATTGCCACAGCAACTTTCATCCAAGGCAGGCTTACAATAGGAAATCAATGACCGTAATAATGTAGATTGTTTGTGAATGATGAATGGAATATCCAAAAAATGTGTAACTTTGTGCTGTGGTAAAACGAATTGCAAATAAATGTCTTTTGGTTTTTGGTTTCCTGTTGTCGGGGCTTTCTCCGGTAATGGGTTACAGTTATTTTTTCAAGCATATCGGAAGTCAGGAGGGCTTGCCTCATAAGCAAGTAGAGGCATTGGCTCAAGATAAGCAGGGCTATGTTTGGATAGGCACACGCAATGGCCTGGTGCGCTACGACGGATATGAGATGAGATGCTACTACCATGAGCTTGGGAACAATAGGTCGCTGGCCAACAGTTTCGTGAAAAAAATATTCACAGACAGTCGTGGGCGCGTTTGGGTCTGCACACCAGAAGGCATGAGCCGCTATAACCCTAAGACAGACGATTTCCGGACTTACAGTAGTGACAGGGAAAATATACTGAGCATAGCTGAAACCAGTGAGGGAAAGATTGTCTTTGCAGGCAATGGACTATTTTTGTTTGACGAGCGAGGCGACTCACTGACATTGTTGCCAACCCCCGATGCCGGTTTTATCGTATCCCTAACCAATGACGCCCAAGGCAACCTCTTCTTTGCATCGAATACAAGCATCAGCCGTTACGACCGTAAGTTGACTCGCTTCACCCAACTTGACACCAAATATTACAAGGATTTTCTGACAGGAGCCGACGGGGTGGTGCCGATGATGGTGGATCATGCCGGCCGGCTTTGGATTGGCAGGAATGGCAAAGGGGTCAGTTGCATCGATTTGGGAAGAGAGGAGGTGCAAGTCTATTTCCCCTCAGAATTAGTACGGTGCATAGACGAAGACGATGTTCACAATATCAGCTTTGGTACTGGAAACGGAATTTTCATCCTTAAAGCCGACGGGACGACAGAAGTGCTGCACCATGACCAACTGCATCCAAATCTGCTAAGTGACAACGCTGTCTATGCACTGCTGTCCGATGAAGAGGGCAACCGCTGGGTGGGCACATACTTCGGTGGTGTCGACATCATGCTGAATGATGCCTTAAATTTTCGTTGGATGCAGCCTGGAACAGAAAAAGGTTATCTAAAGGGACGTGTATTGCGCACCATGATAGAAACAGAACCAGATATGCTATGGGTGTCAACGGAAGGAGACGGCCTGTTGAAAATTAATCTGAAGACAGGGGAGAGCCAGACTTTCACCAATATTCCAAATTTAGGCAAAAACATACACAGCCTATATTATGACAAAGAGAAGCAAATCTTATGGATTGGTACGTTTCGCAATGGCCTGTTCCTTTACAACCTGAAGACTGGTGCCACTCGTCGCTATCTTCGAGAACGCGGGCTTGACTCTGATGCCATATTTTACATCGCACGACAGAAAAACGGGCGAATCTGGTTGGCCACCACGCAGGGTTTGCGGTATTACGATAAAGCGACTGACACTTTCGTCAAAACAGGCGATGTGCAGTTGGATAACCGATTTGTCTACACCCTGTGCGTTGACCATAATGATAACGTCTGGGCAGGTATGGCAGACGTCGGCTTATATCGCATTGATGGCAAAAGTGGCAAGATAACTCACTGGAAAAAGGGACAGAACGGACTGAACGACAATTACATCACTTGCCTCTTTGAAGACAGCAGAGGCACGATGTTCATAGGCACCAATATCAGCGGACTGCAGTTCATAAGACAGCAGGACGCTGACCAAATACAGGCCATTGGCAAAGGGTGGCTAATGCCACACTACACCATCTGCAGCATTGCTGAAGATGGAGACCACTGCTTGTGGGTTTCTACTAACCAAGGGCTGATCAAGATTGACATCAAGAATGAACGCATCGCCCGATATACTACAGACAATGGTCTTCCCACCAACCAGTTTAATTTCTCCTCTTCACTGGTGGGGCACGATGGGCGGCTTTATTTTGGCACCGTACAAGGGATGGTTTCATTTCTCTCCTCACAACTGAAAGCAAGCAATAGGCAGCATAAAATACATTGGAGTGGGGATGAGAACGAAACGCTCAGGCTCACGTACGATGAAGCGCGGCACTTCACTATTACTTATGGCGTCATACGTCCTGCGACGGCAGGTATTGTACGCTACCAGATACGCATGGATGGCATTGACCAAGATTGGCGGGATGTAGGTGCACAACATCAGCTGAGTGGTTATCAGCTGGCTCCTGGCACCTACGTTCTACACGTCAGGGCCAATGAGATGGGGGAAGACTGGAGCAAATGTCCAGAACGGCAACTTAAAATTATTGTCAGTCCGCCTTGGTGGCAATCATGGTGGGCAAAGCTCATTTATCTGCTGATATTTTCAGCCATCATCTGGCTGATGTGGCATTATTACCGAAGCAGACAGAAGAGCCGGGAGACCATTAGGCTAGCGGAGATGGAAAACGAGAAAATCAAGGCCATAGACCAGGCAAAATTTGAATTTTTCACGTCTGTGTCACATGAATTGAAGACCCCACTGTCGCTAGTTATCGCACCGCTGAAGAATATCCTTAGACAGCAGCATTTGCCCATCGACGGACAACGCAATTTGGAAATTGCATTGAAAAACACGAAGAAGATAGAGCAATTGGTCGATGAACTCGTCACTTACAACAAAGTGGAAACCGATGCTTTCCATCTTTACGTACAACAAGGCAATCCTATGGAGTTCCTCAGCCGTGCTGTCCAACCATTCAGGGAAGCCGCCCGTGAGAAGGACATCAAGCTGGTCCTCATGTTGGAAGACAACGGCGAGCAAGTGTGGTTTTCGCCACAATACTTAGAGCATATCGTGGGCAACCTTCTCTCCAATGCCCTGAAGTTTACTCCCGATGGCGGCAGAGTGACGGTGACCGGACAAATCGAGGCCGATGAAGGGAAAGATTATTTGAATATAGAAGTGACAGATACCGGCATCGGAATCGTCAAAGAGGAACTGGCCAATATTTTCAACCGGTATTATCAGACACGCCGTGGCTATAATGCCACATCTTCAGGTTGGGGAATCGGGCTCTCGCTTGTCAAGCGGATGGCAGAAGGGCATAAAGGCTCAGTCAGCGTCATCAGCGAAGTGAACAAAGGAAGCACATTCAGGGTAAAGCTGTGTGTAAGCAGAGATGCTTTCGACGAGCAGAACCGTATAGCGGGAGACAAAGTGCTGGTACCCATCAGCGACTACAGGCTGCAGACAAGTATGGTTGACATGGCGCGGTCTGTCTCACATGATGGACAGGTCCTTGGTGAGGCGGAGGGTGATGATGAGAACCGGGTTACTCTGCTGATTGTGGAGGACCATCAGGAAATGCTGGATTACCTGCGGCAGCAGTTGTCGGCTCATTATCGTGTGCTGACAGCAGAAAACGGCAAGAAAGCATTTGACTTTGCACGGCGTGAGATGATACATCTCGTCGTCAGTGATGTCATGATGCCCGAGATGGACGGATTTGAGCTATGCCGACTATTGAAAGGCTCAATGGACACTTCACATATCCCTGTCATTCTCCTTACGGCAAAGAGTGAGAGCGACGATGTGGCTACCGGATACCGTGCTGGAGCAGACGCATACGTATCAAAACCATTCGACATTGGTATTCTGGAAATGCAGATCAGCAATATCCTTAAACTTGTCCACTCGCGACAGCAGGAAATCGTAACATCACTGACAGATGACTTGTCCTCAGAGACACTGACTGCCATCGACCGCGATTTAGTACAACGCATGAAACAGTTGGTGGAAGAGAATCTCAGTAATAGCGACTTCTCAATAGCTGACATTACAACTTCTCTGGGAATCAGCCGCAGCCTGCTTCATGTTAAAATGAAGAGCTTGATGAATATGTCTATGGGAGACTATATCCGACACCAGCGTATGGAACGTGCCTGCCAGATGCTGCGTGAAGGCAATAATGTTTCGGAAACAGCCTATGCCACTGGTTTCACAGACCCAAACTATTTCTCAAAAATCTTTAAGAAGTTGTTTGGCAAGACCCCGACGGAGTACATTTCACAAAGCAATAAATGATTACTGTTCACGGCCTACATGTGCGACCAGCTGATTGCTTACACTATAATGTTGCGATTACTATTGCAGGCTTCGCCCGCTATTTTGCTTTAACAAAAATCTCAACTTTGGCAAGTTGAGAGGAGTTCAGAAGCCTTAAGAACTCTAAGGACTTTAAGGACTCTACAGTCAACAGCCATTGAGCCTAACGAGGAGAATTCGGGGCTAATGTCTGAACTGCAACACCAGAACTACTGAACAACAAAAAGTTGAGCGAAAGCGAAACTTCAAAAAAGATACGCTGCAACCCTCAACGGACCGCAGCGTACAAGCCTATGTTTAACTAAAAATCCTTTTCAAAACCAAAGGGAACCTCACGCCACCTATGTTGTCAAATTAAACAATCTAATAATGGATCATTTCGTGGACAAGTGTATCCGTGTATTCATACTCTGGCAAGTCGCGCCGAATACTAATTTCTATGCTATATCGGACATGGTATGACTTTTCATTCTCATCCCAAACGAACTCGCTCTTGGTTACGCCCATTTCTGCATACCGTGTATTCAGCTTTATCGGTGGCATAACTAATTTGCCATCGAAGCAGAGTTGGTTATAATAATTAAACCTGTCAATAATATATTCAAGCGTTGGTCTCATATGCTAAAAGGGTAATAAGTCACTGTCATCGATGTCATAGTTTTCACTCTCATCAGAACCGTCCTCAACTTTTCCATCTTCAATCCAATTGGATCCCAACTGCTTAAGTTTCTTTTTGGCATCTTCATTGCCATTTGCAGCTGCTTTCCTATACCAAAATACAGCCGTATTGTGTTCTTTTGGTATGCCTATACCTTCTTCATAAATCTGTCCTAGTTTTAGGATCGCAGATTCATTTCCGGATTCTGCGGCTTTTTTGTAATAATGAATCGCTTTTTGAGTATCTCCCAATTCAGTATACAATTCCGCAAGATTAAGCATTGATTCAATATGACCTTTAGAAATGGCTATTTCATACCATTTGATACTCTCATCAATATTTTTTTCTGTACAATACCCTCTTCTATATAGATTCGCCAATTCAATTATTGCATCAATATAACCTTGATTCGCAGACTTTGTATAATACTCCAATGCCTTACGTTCATCTTTATCTGTGGCAATACCAAATCTATAATACCTGGCGACATTCTTAAGAGCTACATTATCATTCTTGTCTGCTGCTTTTCGGAACCACTCAAAGGCCTCAAGCTCATTGATCATTTCTCAGGTTACTGCGGAGCAATCCGAATGAACGGGTCCGCTGCTCTGAGTCTCTGTTGGGTGGCATCAGGCCGATGGGACGGATGGCTGGAGCAATATTTGGGTCCCTGGGATTTCATGGCAGGCGTGCTCATCGTGAGAGAGGCGGAGGGGAAGGTGACAAATTACGAAGGAAAAGAAGACATACTGGAAGGCAATGCTGTGGTGGCCAGCAATGGAACAATTCATAATGACTTATTAAATGCGCTCAAATGAAAAAGACATTCTTGCTCTTGCTGACAGTAGTGATGAATCTTAATCTGTCAGCTCAGGAAATACGTATCAAGACAGGCATCGAGGTGCTTAAGAGTCAAAACTTCCGTATGCTGGAAGGGAAACGTGTGGGACTTATTACCAATCCCACCGGAGTGGACAATGATATGGTTTCTGATATCGACTTGTTGGCTCAGGCACCCAACGTTAATATGGTGGCTCTGTTCGGCCCTGAACATGGTGTTCGAGGAAATGCTCATGCGGGAGCTGTGGTAACGGATTCTATCGACCAAGCCACAGGGTTGCCTGTGCGTTCGCTTTTCGGCAAGACACGCAAGGCTACCCCTGAGATGCTGGCTGACATAGATGTGCTTGTCTATGATATTCAGGACATTGGATGCCGTTCTTTCACTTATATCAGTACGATGGGACTTGCAATGGAGGCAGCAGCAGAGAATGGTAAAGAGTTTATCGTCTTGGACCGTCCGAATCCGTTAGGCGGGCTGAAAGTGGAAGGAAACGTGGTGGAGGAGGGGTGCTTTTCCTTTGTAAGCCAGTTCTCGATTCCTTACGTCTATGGTTTGACATGTGGCGAACTTGCTCTCCTGCTCAATGGTGAACGGATGCTGAAAGGAGGAGTGCAGTGCAATCTGAAGGTAGTTAAGATGAAAGGATGGAAGCGAAAGATGAATTATTTTGCAACAGGCCTGCAATGGGTTCCGTCGTCTCCTCATATTCCAAATGCCATTTCTCCTTATTTTTATCCTGCGACAGGCATTTTGGGAGAATTCAGTTACATGAGTATTGGGGTTGGCTATACGATTCCTTTCCAGATGGTAGCAGCACCCTGGATCCGTGCTGACGAGTTTGCGGATGCCATGAATGCTCTCCATATACCAGGAGTTACTTTCCGTCCCATCTATGCAAAACCTTTCTATGCAGTCTTTCAGGGAGAGCAGGTGCAGGGCGTGCAAATCCATTTTGCCGATTATAGTAAGGCTCCCTTAAGTGATCTCAATTTCCTTTTGATGCAGGAGGAAGCTCGCCTCTATCCCGACCATAAAGTATTTGAGCAAGCCAATCAAGGTCGGTATGCTATGTTCGATAAGGTTTGTGGAAGTTCCTATATCCGTGAGACATTTGCTCGAAGTCACCGTTGGTCCGATATTCGCGACTATTGGTACAAAGATGCAGAATCTTTCCGCAAAGTTTCCAGAAAGTATTATCTATATAAGTAATTGATAGAAAAAGAGTTTCTTTACTCTCAACAATTATTTGCCGAAAATGACTTTCTCCAGAACTTCCGGTTCGTTCGTGGTGATGATATCAATACCCTTTGTTGTGGCATGTGCACGTAATGCCTCCTCACCATCTACCGTCCAGACATTGACCTCCATGCCATTGTCGTGAGCTTCTTGAAGCCATTCGGGATGTTTCTTGAAGACGCCTTGGTTGTAGTCAACGCCATTCACTCCCAGTTGCTCTTTGGCTTCCTTGGGGGACAAGTCTCCTGTCAAGTAAGCATTTTTTGCATCAGGAACCATCTCATGGAGACGTTGGCAAACACGCTTGCTGAAAGAAATGTATTCTGTCTGTGCCTCCAATCCAAGTTGCTTCACCAGTTTCACACAAGTCTCTGTTACCTTATCATCACGTTCTTGTGAGCTATGAGGCTTGATTTCCAGAATCAGTTGGGTGTCGGGTAATGATTTGCCTAATTGCAGATACTGTTGCAGGGTAGGCAGAAATTCGCCATTGCCCAATTGGCGGAATTGCAATTGAGGGTAAGTAGAATCCTCAATCTTCAATCCTTCCCATACGGCATCGTGGAAGACAACGGGTACTCCATCCGTAGTAATCCACACGTCAAATTCAGATCCATAACAACCAACATCATTGGCTTTCTGTAGACTGGTAAGGGAGTTTTGAGCACTCCCCTCAGTTTTCCAATAACCACGATGAGCAACTATCTTGGGTTGAGCCAACAGAGGGAGACTTGCCACGCAAGTCAACAAAACGAATGAAAAAATCTTCTTCATAATAAGTGTTTTATAAATCTTAGAGTTTTTTTACTGTGTTTTCTGCAAAGTTATGGAAAAATGCGGAACAGGAGAAATTCTGTGTTTTTTCGTAATCGCGGAGACGCTTACTGTCCACGAAATACGCCGTGCGGTTCCACCGTTTGATGCTGTCAGTGGGCTGCCATATCCAGTTGCCGGAGGTGATGAGCGGGTCGGGGCTCTCCCAGGTAGAGACATACTCGTCGAAGCCATAGTTCAGGATAGACTGTGCATTCTTCACATCGCGCCCGCCTCCCATGTGCCATTTGCCGAAGTGTCCCGTCGCATAGCCGCTGTTCTTCAGGGCACGTGCCATGGAGGGGGCACGGTCGGTGAGGAAGTCGTTCTGCTCGTTCTTGGCGTTGTTTACCCGTTCCTGCAGGAAGGTGTTGATGCCCCAGCGGGTGGGGTACATGCCTGTGGTGAGCCCTACTCGTGATGGCGAGCTGATGGGACAGGCGGTATAGAACTGCGTGAGACTAAGCCCCTCGCTGGCCAGCCGGTCTATATTGGTGGTATTGACATAGTCGCCCCCAAAGCAGGAAGGGTCAGAGTAGCCCATGTCATCAATATTCATGATGATGATATTGGGCCTCTGTGTCTGTGCCGCTCCCATCATAGGCATGAGAGTGACGCCCCCAAGAGTGAGAAGAGAGTTCTGTTTGTCATTATTTTAGCGTTTCTTGTTCGCGGTCGGGGTTGTAGTAGCCACTGACCTGCTGGAGGAACTGGCGCTTGAGCCGTCTGAGCAGGGCAGGCTTCTGGCGGGCGAGATCGGTGTGCTGCGTAGGGTCGGCCTGCAGGTCGTAGAGGGCCCAGTCGCTGACCACACCCAGCTCGTTGCCCGTCTCGTTGGTCTCAGGGCCACGATAGGGCGGCACCAGTGCATACTGACGCCAGCGGTAGGCCAGTCGTCCGCTGGCTTCCACCACGAGGTCGTCGCGGCGCTTCATGCGCTGTCCGAGGAAGGTGTCGAGCATGTCCTTCGAGTCGAGCGAGTCGGGGACGGGCTGGTTGATCAGTCGTCCGAACGATGCCAGCAGATCCTGCTGTGACACGAGCACCGGACTGTTGACATAACGTGTGTGCCCTTTCCAATAGACGAAGAAAGGAACGCGTGTGCCGGCATCGAAGAGGCTGTACTTGCCCCCTCGCAGCGAGCCGTTGGGGTCGTGCATGAAACGGGTATCGCGCGAGCCGTCCTCATAGCCGTCGTCGAGCACCGGTCCGTTGTCGGAGGTGAAGACGATGAGCGTGTTATCCAGCAAATGGCTCTCTTCCAGCTTCTTGATAATCTGTCCCACGCACCAGTCGGCCTCGACCACCACATCGCCTCGGGGACCGAGTTGCGTGGAGCCTGCAAAGCGTGGATCAGCCGTGCGGGGCACATGAGGCTGGTGCAGGCCGTAGTAGAGGAAGAAGGGCTCGTTCAGCCTGCTTACCGAGTCGATGAACCAGCAGGAACGGTCAAGGAAATACTGGGCCATCTCGTCGTCCTTCCACCGTGCCCGCTCGCCCCCTTTCATATAGCCGATGCGGGGAATGCCGTTGACGACGGTATTCTGGTGACCGTGGCTCCACTGCATCTTCACCAGCTCGGGGTTGGTCAGCGCTGTGGGTTCGCCAGGGAAGGGCGTGTCGTAGTCCACGTAGATAGGATCGTTGGCATCGCGTCCCACCACGTCGCCGTTCTCCACATAGACCGTCGGCACACGATCGACAGTAGCAGCGATGATGCACGAGTAGTCAAAACCTATCTCGCGTGCCCCCGGGGCTATGTGGCTGTTCCAGTCAATCTTGCCGATGCCCATGCCGAGGTGCCATTTGCCCACGGCAGCCGTGGCATAGCCTGCCTGCTGGAACATGCGGGGCATGGTGAACTGCTGGGGTGAGATGAGCAGCGGCGCATCGCCAGGCAGAATCTTCGCCTGTTCGTTCTTCCACGGATACATGCCCGTAAACAGGGCGTAGCGCGATGGTGTGGAGGTGGCCGAGGCGGCATGGCCGTCACTCAGACAGACACCCTCAGTGGCCAGGCGGTCGATGTTGGGTGTGTGGATGGTAGTGTTGCCATAGGCACTCACGTCGCCCCATCCCAGGTCGTCGGCCACGATGACGATGACGTTAGGCTTCTCCTGCTGTGCCAGTGCGGGCACTGCTGCCGCGAGTGCCGCCAGCACCGTTGTGGTGTTCTTTCTCATAGGCTTATTCTGTAGATGACGAATGCGTTGCCGGGCAGGGTAATCTTATCACCCTTGCTGACAGTAGTTGTCGTAGTGACTGTGCTGACAGCATCGGGCGTCAGCGGTGTCACCCGCTGGTCGGGTGTGGCAGTGAGGGTCAGAACTTCCGTCTGGCGATTCTTGAAGTTCTTGTCGGTTTTCAGTTCAAACGCCTGAGGCTGTTCGCTCAGATTGATGATCTTCACCACCATCTGCTTGCGCTGCAGGTCGCGACCTGCGGTGACGAAGAGCGTCTGTTCGCCCTCACTGTTGGCCACGTCGAATACCTGGTCCACGGGGTTGTCACGCAGCATCTTGCACAGATAGTAATTGAACGTGCGGGCGCTCACCGTGCTGCTGTTGAGTATCAGCGGCTGCATGTCGTTGCGGTCTATGGATTCCCAGTTGCGCATCAGTGGGCGGTCGGCCATGATGGGGTTCATGTCGCCGTTGCGTTCCAGTCCCATCTTGAAGATGCCCTCGGCCAGGATGCTGCCCGGGTAGCGGCCCGACGGTCCGCCCACGCCGTTGCTCTGTATGCCCAGCTCACCGATGAAGATGTCAATTCCGCGCCGCTTGTATACATCGTACTTATGGAAATTTTTCACGGCCCAGGGAATGCCCTTGTAGTAGTGCTCGTCATAGATTTCCACCTCGCTCCTGTCTATGAACTCATCCATGAAACGCTCTTTCTCGCCCTCGGTGCCCAGCGGGCTGTTGGCGATGAAGCGCAGCTGGGGATAGCGCTGCTTCACTGCCGAGTAGATCTGGTGGTACTTCTCGTAATAGACAGGACCGAAGTCCTCGTTGCCTATCTCGACATACTTCAGCGGGAAGGGTTCGGGATGTCCGTTCTTGGCGCGCTCGGCTCCCCATCGGCTGTCGACAGGCCCTATGGCATATTCGATGGCGTCGAGCAGGTCGTTGATATAATAGTTCACGTCGGTCTCCTTGTGGAAGAAATGACGCTGGTCGTCGCGGTGCACCCATTCCGTGCAGGCCATGCCCGTCGGGGTGACATACATGGCATCGCAGCCCATGTATTCGCATAGCTCGTAGAACTCATGGTAGCCCAGTCCGTCGGTACGGTAGTGAGGCTCCCACTTGCACCACTGTCCAGGCCTCTGGGCTATGTCGCCGATGGTCTTCTTCCAGTGGTACATCGTCTCCTCGTTAACGCCATGGACGATGCAGCCGCCAGGGAAGCGCAGGAAGTGGGGACGGTAGTCGATGAGGTTCTGCAGCACGTCGGCACGGAACACTGAGCGTCCGCCGTCGTAGGTGTCCGACGGGAACATCGACACCATGTCTAACTGGAAGCGTCCGCGCTGCGAGGGAACGATGGTGAGCATGCCGGCAGCAATGTTCTTTGTCGGCACGAGTTCACACTCGTATTTCGTCCATTGTCCTTTCCCGATGGTGAACGACTTAGCTTCCGACACGGCCCGTCCCTCCTCGTCGGAGAGTCGGAAGGCGACGGTACCCTCGTAGCCCTCGCTACGGGCATAGAACGACAGGCGGCAGGCCACGCCCTGCTTGAAAGCCATGCCGTTGTAGCCCTGGTTGTGGATGGCGGCACGTCCCAGGTCGTTGCTGATGACGTTGACAGCCATCGAGTGCGGGTTCTGGTCGTTCAGCGGGTGTCGGTCGGTGCAGGTGATGCGTATGGGACTGTTGGACAGCGGTGTGGTAACCCATCCCACCAGCGGGTCTATCTGATAGACGCGCTTGTTGGGGTGCCCAGGATTGGGCACGTCCTTATACTGTCCGTTCTCGATGACAAGTCCTCCGGGGAGGTTGGCTTCCTCGAAACCACGGTTGCGTACCATCTCGGCATAGAGTCCGCCCTCGCCGATGTTGCCTATCTCCTCATAGTGCCAGCCATAGATCATGCGCGACACCTTCTTTGCCTTTGCCGTGGTGATGGTCACACTATGGTTCTGGGCCTGGATGCCTGTGGCCATAAGTGCTGTCAGCACTACAGCGGTAAAACATTTGTTTGTCTTCATATTATTGTGTTTTTTTTCGTTACTCTCTTATAGTCGATGGCGAAGCGTCCCTTCCTGAACTTCATAGGCACCACGCCGGGTCGGCATGTCTGCTTGTACTCCTTGGCCTGGGCGCCCCGCGGATTGAAGAAGATGGTAGCCCACCACTGTCCCTGCTTGTCGCGGAACAGGTTGTTGTGCCCGCCGCCGGTGATGGCGTTATAGCGGGGCCCGTAGGGACCATAGATATTGTCGGCCGATGCGATGATGCAGTCGTAGCTGTAGCGTGTGCGGTTGTCGTCCACGGCAGGGCAGTAGGTGGCCGTCCCGTCGTCGAGGCGGTGCGACCAGATAGCCTGCACCAGGTGGTAGCGGCCCCCTTCCTTGCAGATGAAGGCCCCCTCGATGTAAGGTTCAGGATGATAGGGTGTCTCCTGCATCCTGCGCAGCGGTTCGTCCAGCCCCGACATGTCGGCTTTCATCCTGGCTATATAGTGGTTGTGGCCTATGAAATAGACCGTTCCGTCTTCATCTTCAAACAGCGAGCCGTCGATATTGTCGAACAGCGGTTCCTCCTCGTTGGCCTCGATGTTCACGTAGGGACCCTCGGGGCCGCCCGTCGTGCTCCTGAGCACAAACGAGCCCTTGCCGCCCGTCTTCGAGTTGTTCATGCAGGCCACGATGAACCAGCACTTCTGACTTTTCAGGTAGTGCAGCTCGGGTGCCCACACAGCTCGGAAGCGGTTGTCCATCACGTCGCCGTTGAGCGAGCGTTTTGGGTAGCGTTCGTCCTCCCCAAACACCTTGGCTTCACGCTGCCAGGTGCCGTTGTCGTCGAGCGACCACACGCGGCCCAACGGTGTCCACTCCTTCATGTCCTTAGAGCGGAACACGTAGATGCCGTCGTTCCAGTCCCAGCAGTGAGTCTGACCGGGAAATACCCTTGTGGGGTCGGCCGTCGTGCCCGTCATGTAGTAGTAGCCGTCGGGGCCCAGCGTCATCCATGTGTCGCGCATCCAGTAGTCCATCACGGGCTCCGTGGCCAGTGGCAGGCGCGTATGGCGGTCGGCGGTGCGTGCCTGTCCGTAGGGGGCGTCGCCGATGGTCGGTGCCGAGGCCGCAGGCCATGCCATGAGCATGGCGGCCAGCATGCCAGTCTTGAAGAATAGCGTTGTCTTTTTGCTTGTCATTTTATAATGATTTTTTTTCCGTCAACGATGAATAACCCTTTTCTTTTCGCCGTACGCTGCCCTGCCAGATTGTAGATCAGTGCCCTCTTGTGCCAGGTGGGGACAGTCATCACGCTCTCCACCTTCGTGGCATCGCCGACGACCACGCTGCCCTTGGCCGAACCACCGTCGGCAGCATAGGCAGTGATGGTAACTGCCCCCTCGGCATGGCGGGTGATGATGCCGTTGTCATCGACTGACAGCACGTCGGGGTTGCTGCTCACCCAGCTTAGCATCGTGTTAGTGGCATCGGCAGGCAGGATGGTGGCCTTCAGCTGCTGGCTTTTGCCTACAGTGCACCCCGTCTCGGCTATGCTGATGCTTTCCACCCTGACACCCCCTGTCTGGTAGCAGAGCATGTTGTTGAAGTGAGCGGCCAGGCCCTTCGTTGCCAGTGCGGGCACCGACGGCTGCCAGTTGCCCGGTACCGTGGCCATGAGCTGGCCGTCAACCATGATCCTCACGCCGTCGCGCTCACGCCGTGCCCTCAGGTGATAGCCCGCCGCCACGTCTTCGTGTACATAGATGCAGAACGGACGTGCATGCGTTCCCGACTTGGGCGTCAGGTACAGTCTTACTGCCGAGGTCTTCACCGGTGCAAACGTGTAGGTGTTCATCACGCCCAGCTTCGGCTCGCCCTGCAGCGTTGCCTCCACTTGCTTCCACGAACTGCCTTCCCTTGCCATCACAATCACTTTTGTGGGCAGGTCGAATGTCTGGTTCAGGTAGGGATAGGGTCCTTCCAGCCACAGCACGTCGATACCCGACACCTCCGTCTCATTACGCAGTTCGTAGATGTACGAGTTGGTGGGATAGGCCGATGATGTCGAGAACGAATACTGCCGCATGGTCTTATGGTTCAATGGAACCGTCTGCTGGCTGGTGACTATGCCCTGTTCACACGACGTGATGTCCAGTGCCTTCTTGCCGTAATTGATGGTAGCACGCACATAGTTCTGTCCATCGACATAGACAGGATAGAAGCCTGCCTCGCCAGCCGTAGCCAGGCCGTCGGTAGTCATATAGGCAGAGAACTCATAGTTCCATGCTGGGTCGCCCTTCAGTGCGAGGGCCTCGACAGCTTCCGTCGACTGCTGCGACAGTCCGCCGTCATCCACTGTCCACGTGCCACCCTGGGGCGTCCACCCCAGCACATGACTGTTCCATTCGTCCCAGCCCGCAGTATATTGTATGGCATCAAAACTCACTGTCGGCGACGAGGCCACCAGTCCTATTGTTCCAGCGCCGCTGTGTCCTATCACGGCATCACCGTCAATGGTCAGGTTGAATTCGTCGAGCATCACGTGCAGACGATCCACGTTCTTGTACATGGTCAGCGTGTGCCAGGGCTCGGCAGCCGGTGGCCGTGGGACAGAAGTTGAAGTTAAGTGTCTTCTCGCGGTTCGGGTCGGTAGCATTGACCCAGTAGTTGTTGTGCCAGTTGTTCTGCAGCGAGGTGCGCACGGTGGTGGGGAAGAAGTCGCCGTAGCCCCATCCGTTGTCCTCGATGATGACGACTATCTGTGACTCGTCCTTGAGCAATACCGGCACGGGCATGCCGTCGCGGGAGCCCTGTCGGTAGCATATCTTCTGGGCCTGACTCCATGTCTGTCCTCCGTCCATGGACCGGCACAGCGATATCTGCTGGTCGTTGTTCGAGGTGTAGGGTCCCTCGTCGGCAAAGTAGAGCTGCAGCTCGCCCGAGGGCAGCTCCAGCATGGAGGGTTCCCAACAGCTGTCGGCAAAGGTGTGCAGGGCGTCGTTGACGAATATCTCGTCGCTCCAGGTCCGTCCGCCGTCAGTGCTCCGCTTGCAGCGTATGCCGAACTTACGTTCCTCGGAATAGGGCGATGTGGGCCGCGGGTTGTAGGCCACGATGATGGTGCCGTCGCTGAGCTGTATGAGGTCGGGCACGCACTCTCTGATGCCCGCGGGGTTGCTCACAATCTTCGTGGCCGAACCCCACGTAGAGCCTTTGTCCTGGCTGAAGGCAATCTTGATGCCGCCGCTCTCGCACACGGCCATCAGACGCCCGTCCTGCAACTCGATGATGCGGGCATAGCCGCCACCGCTGAACACCGTACGCCGCGAGGCCGTATCCCAGAAGATGCGCGACCCGCTGTATGGCTCTAAGGCATGGGCAAATGGCAGGTGTCCATATAGAACTGCCAGCAGAAAAAACAGCCATTTCATTTTCATAATTCTCATACTTTTTTACTTCTGTCGGCAAAGGTAGAATTAAATTGGAATAATCATCGGGAATTTTGTACTTATTATCAGTATTATTGTTTTGATTTCATTACCACAGGTCGAACTCGTAGATGCGGGTGGCATCCATGCCGACGTCCTGGGTGGGACTGACGACATAGAGGCGCACGTAGCGCACGGAGACGGGCAGGAAGCTGCGGTCGACATCGTTCTGGCGGTTGCTGTCAATCATGTCGAGCGTGCGCCACTCCTCCTGGTCGTTGCTGCGGCCTTGCAGGATGCAGGTGCGGGTGATGTAGGCCGGCATTTGTCCTGGCTGAAGGCAATCTTGATGCCGCCACTCTCGCAGACGGCCATCAGGCGGCCGTCCTGCAACTCGATGATGCGGGCATAGCCGCCACCGTTGAACACCGTTCGCCGCGAGGCCGTGTCCCAGAAGATGCGCGACCCGCTTTCCTCCTTGCACCCATGAAGGAGGATCAGACTATGAGCAGCTTCTATCGTCGCCGCTTTATGCACATTCTGCCGCCATTCATCTGCTTCCTGCTGCTCTATTCGCTGCTGCCCCTTTTGTGGGGAGGCATGACGTGGGAGCAGTCGCTCAACGACTTGAAGCTTCTGCCTTTCAACTTCCCCTCGATGGCTGGGCACCTGTGGTTCATGTATCCGCTCATCAGCCTCTATATCATCATACCTGTCATCTCACCTTGGCTGCAGAAAGCTACAGCCCGCGAGGAGCTGACCTTCCTCGGATTCTTCGCGTTTACCACGCTCATTCCCTGGTTCCACCTCTTCGTGTCGCCTGAGCTGTGGGGCGAGTGTTTCTGGAATCAGTTTACGGCCTTCTGGTACTGCTCGGGTTATTTAGGCTACCTTGTCATGGCTCACTACATCCGCGTGCACCTGAAGTGGTCGCGCCAGCGCCGCCTGCGCCTCGGCACGCTGTTCTTTCTCGTCGGAGCTACCTTTACGGCTTGGTCGTTCTGGTGGAAGGGAGTTCCCGGCCAGCCTATCGAGACGCCTCTGCTGGAGTGGAGTTGGGAGTTCTGCACGCCCAATGTGCTGTGTGCCACCTTCGGCCTCTTCCTGCTGTTTCTTGCATAGAACCCAAGAAAGGCAAGGCGCCGGCAGTGGTGACTGAAGTGTCGAAGCTGTCCTTCGGCATGTATCTCATGCACATGTTTTTCCTCGCACCCATCGCAGGCCTCATTATTGGTGGCGACCCTTCAAACCCACTGTTGCCTGTCTGGCTGGCCATCCCCGTCATTGCCTTGCTCAGCTACCTTTGCTGCATCATCACCACAAAGCTGTTATCATTCCTGCCGGGCAGCCGATATTTCATCGGGTATTAAGGATAATCAGCCAACAACGTCCCGGCAATTAGTTAAAATAAGAAAATTTTAGTAACCACGTGGGTTACTGTCAGTAACCACCATGGTTACAGGCAGTAACCCACGTGGTTACTTTTTTGGGGAACAGGTAGAGCACCAAATGTCATTTCCATTACTCAAGCGTCCATTTCATGACGTTGGCGGGGGGACGCTGGTGAAGCAACTCGTTCTTCATAAAGTCCATGTAAGGGGCAACATGGGCGAAGAACTGCCGATAATCCTGACAAAGATAGTTCAGGCCAGGCTCGCCGTCGGCTGTCTGACAAAAACGGTCCTTAGGACAGCCGCCGTTGCAGACAAAGCGCCATTGGCAGAACTTGCACTGATGAGGAAGGCGCTCATATTTGTCGCGTCCGAACTGCAACTGTCGTTTGCTGTACATCATCGAGGTGATAGTGTCGCGGTGGATGTTGCCCAGCAGGTACTCGGGAAAAACGAAGTGGTCGCACGAATAGACATCGCCATTGTGCTCAATCACCCCTGCATGGCCACAGGTGGGGCACATGGAGCAAAGGCCGGGTGGCTCACCAGCCCAGCAGGCCAGGGTGGCATCGAACAGCTGCACGAACACCTGCCCCACATCGTGACGCACCCACTCGTCGAAGATGGTACAGCAGAAATGGGCATATTGAAAGGGGCGAACCATAGGAACATCCACCGCCGAACGCCCCTCAACGATAGGGGTAAACTGAATATACTTGCAGCCTATTTCCTTGTAGAAGTGATAGACATCGAGAGGATGGTCGGCGTTGTAGTCGTTCACCACGCCCATCGCGTTCCACTCCACGCCGTGTTTCTGCAACAAGCGTATGCCACGCATCACTTGGTGAAAGGAGGACTGGCCTTCGCAATCACGGCGATAGGCATCGTGCAACTCCTGCGGCCCGTCAATGGAGATGCCAATGAGCCAGTTGTGCTCACGAAAGAAAGCGCACCATTCATCAGTGAGCAGCGTACCATTAGTCTGCAGGCTGTTGTCGATGATGTAGCCCCGACGAGTATAGGGTTCTTGCAATTCCAGCACACGCTTGTAGAAACTCAGCGGACGCAGAAGGGGCTCGCCTCCATGCCATGTGAAGAGCACCTGCGGCTGCGTCTGTGCCTCAATATACTGGCGGATATAAGTCTCAAGTGTATGGTCATCCATCAACATTGATGAATGGTGAGCCTTGTACAGTTCTTTCTTCTCCAGATAATAGCAGTATTTGCAATGCAGGTTGCAAAGACTGCCTACTGGCTTGGCCATCACATAAAGCGGGTGGGAAAAGGGGGCGATGGTGGACATACGCTATAAAATGCTGTTCATCGTGAGACAAACTCTTTTGGCAATACGCCAAAACAGCTTTTGAAACACTTTGCGAAGTAACTGCTGCTTGTAAATCCCACACGCCCAGCCACTTCTGTAATACGGATGCCCTGACGCAAAAGCGTAGCAGCCTGCTCTAAGCTGTAACCGCTCACCTGTGCCGAGGCGCAGAGTGCCGACAGACAGAAAAGCAAAGATACAATTTTTCTCATTATTCAAAACTTACTCTTGTGATAGCTACTACTCCAGTGTTGTGTGGATGTGTGCGAACCAGCGTATAGGTGGCGTCGCTTCGTATCGTACTGCCCGAGGCTACCTCCTTGCCGTCGGCCAGCAGCCGCACGTCGTCGTCGAGCGTGAACTCCAGCGTGGTGCCCGTGCCGCGGTAGGTCAGCAGGTCCTGATAGTAGGCCGAGCGGGTGAGCACTGCCTCGCCGCCACCGATGGTCAGCGTCTTGAACTCAGGATAGATCATACCGTAGAACCGGTAGACCTTCTCTGTGCCCGAACC
>OMQN01000078.1 GCA_900313235.1 uncultured Prevotellaceae bacterium
AGAGGGGTATTCCTCGCTATCTGGGGCGGCAAAGTCCCATGATGGCTCAATGCGGCTACGTTGCCGTGCCTTCTGGCTCTGCTGGTTGTTGATGTCCACTTTCAGCAGTCCGTCTTCTATCAGTGCGGGATAGACCGACATGTAGTTCTTTGAGTCGAACAAGGTAACATAGGCATAGGCTTTGGCCAGGCAATAGCTGATCTTCATGTCCAGCGTATTACCGTCAGCAACACGACCTTCGCCCAGCAGTTTTAAGGTTCCTTTATAGCCAATAGGGTTCTGCTCATAGATTTTTACCTGGTAGGTCTCTTTGGTACCTATGTTGATGGTAATATTGGCATTAGCAACACCAACTGTAGCCCACTGATGGTTAGGGTCAACATTCTCTATGACAAAGGATTTCCTCAGATACTCGTCATAGCTTGCCTGGTCGAAAACGACGTCATCCTTACAGGACGTTACGCCCAACGACAACAAGGCCATAGCAATCCAAAAACTCTTCTTCATGCGCATACATTATTAATAATATCGATATTTCGGTTGCAAAGATAAGCAAAAAAATCATAACTTGTGCATTTTTGTAGTTAAAAATTTGATTTTTAGCGAAATAATCATTAACTTTGCAAGCGGAAATGATTATATAATAGTACACATAAACGGATTTAGACAATGAACAGATATTTTTTGAAAGGAGTAAGCCTATTAACTGTGATCGCGTTCGCATCATGTTCGCATGATGCATGGTTTCAGAAGAATGACCGCGCTAAGCAGATGGAAGAAGAGTATTCTTCCAACTTCAAGACAATTGTCTTGGGTGGACAAGATGTTGATGCGCGACAGACATGGAATACGGCTGTCAGCACTCAGATTACGCTGACTAGTGCAAAGGCCGGAACTCTGAAGATTTATGCCACTGACCCTGCTCAGGGCACCGCTGTTGCAGCCCTCTATACGGGTAGCATCAACAAGGGTGAGACAAAGACATTCACCGTGGCCCGTCCACAGGATGCCACAACGCTTTACGCCACCATCCTTGACGAGAAGAACTACATGATTGACAATATGGCATTTGATGCCAGCGAGTCGAAGGTTACCGCAGCCTTCTACACTGTTACCGCCAATGCCCGTCAGATGAATGTAGCCCGTCGCACCATCCAGCCCATCTTCGATTTCCCCGAAGATGCTGATGCCAGCAAGTTCTTGGATGACGTACCGGCAGGTGTGTTGCCTTATGAACAGGTCCAGCAATGGGGCGATCTTAGGACAGGCACCTGCTATGTAGATCCGTCATGGACAAATCCTATTAATGTCACGGGTAGTGGTTGTACGCTCTACATCAAAGGTAACTGCGACTTTACCAATCGTAAGTTCTATGTAGCTCAAAATACGGAAGTATTCTTGGTGCGTGGTGCCACGCTGACTTTAGGAGCGGAAAGCGCAAGTGACCTGCAAGGTGGCTGTAACTTCTATATTGCTGAAGGTGCTACACTGAGGACTGTCAACGGTGCAGAATTGGTCGGAAACAATGGCCTGCATTTCTATAACCACGGCACGATGGAGGCTGGCAAACTGCAGATCAACAATGCCAGTGTGCTGTATAACTCTGCTACGATTACCGTCAACGGTGAGTTGTCTACTGAGAACAACAACTCGGTTATCGTTAACGACGGCACCATCACAGCCACCCGTCTGCATACTGCCGGTAGTAGCCATGTACAGAACAATGCTACCATGACCATTAGCGGCAACACCGACATCGACAGCAATAGCAATACGTGGGTCAACAACGGACACTACACCACGACGGGTAACTTCACTTACACTGCTGGCAGCGGTGATGTTATCAACAACTGCCATCTGACGGTTAAGAACCTCTTCAAAATAGCTCTTGCCTCCACAAACACGAATGGTTTCAAGATGGACAGCAATGCCAGTGTCGTCACCAAGTATTTTGAGGCTTTCGGCCCCAGCCACATCTTTATGGGTGCCAAGTCTGTCATTGAGGTGACGGAGACCGCTACGATGAATATCAGTACCCAAAAATATGGTAACAGCAGTGACGACGTTCCCTACTATGGCATCTATGGCCCAGAGACGGGTGACAAGGCAGTGTTCCACGCCAAGAAGATTGTCAGCGGTGCTGAAGACCCCAACCAGTGCTTCGTAGCCAGCTACCTCGGCCAGTTGGTGGTAGCCTACGACGAGAGCCACTTCCCACAGGGCTATTCTGATGGTGAAAGTGATGCTGCCAAGGCTAACGGAGGCATCGGCTCACAGCCCTACTATGTTATCGGCGATGGTGCTATTGTCGAAAAGACAGAGAACATCGATTACACTGTTGAGTCAAGCGAGTGTAACCCCGGCTTCCATGGTGGTGGAATCGTCAAGGTTGAGCCCAAGCAGTATGTGTACTTCGCCTTTGAGGACCTGGGAACAAGCGACGACTTCGACTTCAACGACGTTGTAGTACGTGTCAGTGTTCCTGATGCCAACAACCAGTCGACCGTTGAGCTCTGCGCCATCGGTGGTACACTGCAGCAGAAGGTATTCTGCGGCGACACCCAGATTGGTGAAGAAGTACATACCTACGGTGAATTCGGCGACAACACCAAGAAGGTTGTGGGAGTACCCATCACAGAACTGGGAACAGTGAACGTGCCTGCCGGAACGTCAGTCGCTGACCTGGACATCAAGATTCAGGTAACCAGAAAGGACGGACAGGTAGTAGTAATTGGTGCGCCAAAGCCTGGCGAGACCCCCTTCCGCGTAACCGTAACGGGCGACGAAGAAGGCAAGTGGTTCTGGGCTAAGGAGCGTACGAATATCAGCGATGCCTACAACCTGTTTGGCAAGTGGGGTGTCAACATGGACAGCAACCCCGACTGGTACAAGTCTCCTGTGGAGAGCAGAATTATCAAGTGGTAAAACATCATCAAATACTTTAAATACAATGAGCGAAAGGGCAACCACGTGACGTAGTTGCTCTTTTTCTTGTAAGTTTCAGAAAAAAATATTACCTTTGCCGTCACTATGGTACTGAATTATATCTGGGTAGCATTCTTTCTCGTTGCATTTGTCATTGCAGCGGTGAAACTGTTGTTCTGGGGCGACTACGACGTCTTCCCAGCTATGATGGACTCTACGTTCTCATCGTCGAAGACAGCCTTTGAGATCTCGTTGGGACTGACGGGCGTGTTGTCGCTGTGGATGGGTGTGATGAAAGTTGGCGAGAAAGGCGGCGTGGTCAACGTGCTGGCTCGTCTGCTGTCGCCTGTCTTCACCAAACTGTTCCCCGACATCCCCAAGGGACATCCCGTCACGGGCAGCATCTTCATGAATATTGCTGCCAACATGCTGGGGCTCGACAATGCCGCCACCCCCTTAGGCCTGAAGGCCATGGAGCAGATGCAGGAGTTGAACACCAAGAAGGACACGGCTTCGAATCCGATGATTATGTTCCTGGTGCTGAACACCAGCGGACTGACACTCATCCCCGTGAGCATCATGGTGTATCGTGCACAGATGGGGGCTGCTCAACCCACCGACATCTTCATCCCTATCCTGTTGGCGACGTTCTTCTCTACCATCGTAGGAATCATTGTTACCTCCCTGTTCCAGCGTATCAACCTACTGAACCGTACCATGCTGTTGACGCTGGGTGGCGCCTGCACACTGGTGGCTAGCGTCATCTGGGGATTCTCGCAGATGGATTCTGAGACGATGAACCGCTGGAGCACCACCGTGGCCAACATCCTGCTGATGACCATCATTACCGGATTTATCGTGGCGGGTGTCCGCAAGAAGGTGAACGTCTACGATGCCTTTATCGAGGGCGCCAAGGAAGGCTTTACCACTGCCGTCCGCATCATCCCCTATCTGGTGGCTATCCTCGTCGGCATCGGCGTGTTCCGCGCCAGCGGAGCGATGGATATGCTCATTGGAGGACTGCGCGCCTGTGTCGACGCCTGTGGCGTCGATGCACAATGGGTAGACGCCATGCCTACCGCACTGATGAAACCGCTGTCGGGCAGTGGCGCCCGTGGCATGATGGTGGATGCTATGACAACCTATGGTGCCGACTCGTTTGTGGGACGTCTGTCATCGGTCTTCCAAGGCTCTACAGACACCACCTTCTATATCCTGGCTGTCTACTTCGGTTCGGTGGGCGTCTCGAAGACGCGCCATGCCGTCACCTGTGGACTGCTGGCTGACTTGGCAGGTATTCTGGCTGCTATCGCCGTCTGTTACCTGTTCTTTGCATAAACATTATTATTTAAATAAAAACATTTGAAAACATTTGAAGAACTTGGTGTGAGCGAAGGGATTCGCAAAGCCATTGAAGAGATGGGCTTCGTACAGCCCATGCCTGTACAGGAGGAAGTAATACCTTACTTGTTAGGAAACCGCAACGACGTCATCGCACTGGCCCAGACGGGCACTGGCAAGACGGCGGCATTCGGCATTCCCGTATTGCAGCGCATTGACGCAAAAGACAATACCACTCAAGCACTCATCCTGTCACCTACCCGCGAACTGTGCCTGCAGATTGCCGATGATTTGCGCGACTTCTCAAAATATATGGACGACATCCATATAGAGGCCGTCTATGGCGGCGCGTCTATCGAACAGCAAATCCGCGCCTTGCGCAAGGGTTGCCAGATTATCGTCGCTACCCCAGGCCGTCTCATCGACCTGATGAACCGTGGCGTCGCCAAACTGGACAACGTATATAACGTCGTGCTCGACGAGGCCGACGAGATGCTCAACATGGGATTCTCAGAGAGCATTGACGCTATCCTGGAGGGTGTTCCCGAAGACCGTAACACGCTACTCTTCTCGGCAACGATGAGCAAGGAGATAGAGCGTATTGCCAAGGGGTACCTGCACGACTATAAGGAGATTGTGGTAGGCAGCCGTAATGAGGGTGCCGAACACGTGAACCATATCTACTATATGGTGAATGCCAAGGACAAGTACCTGGCACTGAAGCGCATCGTCGACTACAATCCCCGCATCTTTGCCATCATCTTCTGTCGAACGAAGATAGAGACACAGGAGGTGGCCGACAAGCTCATCAAGGACGGTTATAACGCAGAGGCGCTGCATGGCGACCTCAGCCAGCAGCAGCGCGACCTGACAATGCAGAAGTTCCGCCAGCATACAGTACAGCTGTTGGTAGCTACCGATGTGGCTGCTCGTGGTCTGGATGTCGACGACCTGACACACGTCATCAACTTCGGATTGCCCGACGATATCGAAAACTACACCCACCGCTCTGGCCGTACGGGCCGTGCCGGCAAGAAGGGTACGAGCATCTGTATCGTCCACAGCCGTGAGAAGTTCAAGATTCGCAACATTGAGAAGGTCATCGGCAAGCAGTTCGAACAGGGTGTTATCCCCTCGGCAGAAGAAATCTGTAAGAAGCAGCTCTACAAGGTGATGGATCAGATTGTCAAGACCGATGTCGACGACGAGGAGATTGGTCCCTTCATGCAGGATATCCAGCGCTACTTTGAGTTTATCGACAAAGAGGAAATCATCAAGAAAATCGTGTCGATGGAGTTTGGCAAGTTCCTGTCCTACTATGCTGATGCTCCAAGCCTCACCCCCGTCCACTCTCCCAAGGGCGAGGGGAGCAAAGATGCCAAAGGGAAGAGAGAAGACGGACACGGTCGGAAGCAGCCGACACCTACCAGCAAGGGCTATAAGAAACTGTTCATCAATCTGGGCAAGAGAGACGGCTTCTACCCTGGCGAGTTGATGCAGACGCTAAACCGCTTTGTTGGAGGTCGTCAAGAGGTGGGACACATCGACCTGCTGGACACCATCTCCTATTTCGAGGTACCCGAGAAGGATGCCAAGAAGGTAATGATACAGCTAACGGGCATCCGCTACAAGGGACGCACCGTACGCTGCAACGATGCCGACGAAGGCGGCAAGGCTGACAAGCCCAGTAGTCCCAGAGCATCTCGGGAATCAAGAAATTCTCGGGAGTCCAGAGAGCCCAGGAAGAAAGCTCCGAAAGAACAAAAGACCTACAAAAAAGAAGACTGGATGCAGTTCCTGGCCCCTAACAGCAAGAAGCTCAAAGGCGAAGTCCCCGACTTCAGCGAAGAAGGCTGGGCCATCCGCAAACCTCGCAAGAAGAAATAGGTCTGATAGCACATCGATGCATTTAGGCATGAAACAATGGATATCCTATATCACTGTTCTTCTGCTGCTCTGCGCTTGTCAGGGCAGCAGCATTCGTCAAGAACTGCATCGCGTTGATTCTCTTAATCAGTGTGACGTACTTCTTGACACCATCACTACAATGGATGAAGTCGTGGACTATCTTGACTGGTGGGGAACACCTAATGAACGTATGATGGCTCACTATCTGCAGGGCTGCGTCTTCCGCGACCAGAATAACACCCCGATGGCGCTGCGTTGTTACCGTGATGCCGTCAGCTATGCTGACACCACGGCTGCCGACTGCGACTATCGTCGCCTCAGCCGCATTTATGGCCAGACCGCCGACCTCTTTCATCGCCAGCGTGCCCCTCGCTTAGAGATAGAAGCAGAGCGCAAGGCAGTTGAGTATGCGTGGAAGGCAAAAGATACGCTGGCTGCAGTCATCTTCTATGGTTCATTATGCGGTCCTTATCACATGCTTAATGATATGGATTCCGTCATCATCATTCTTGAAGAACTCAATCATATCTGCAAGAGTATCGGCCAAGAAGCTATTTCTGCTTCTTTTGGTGTTGCCGCCGCAGACGTTTACCTACGTAGATCCGATTTATCAAAAGCCCAAGCAGCGTTAAGTGAATATGAACAGCGTTCTGGCTTCTTTGACAATCATGGTAACATAGAAAGCGGAAGAGAAATCTATTATTATTTCAAAGGTTCTTACTATGAGCATACTGGTCTGTTGGACTCGGCTGAATATTATTACCGCAAACTTTATGCCTTTCACAACCGTCATGATAATGTTGTGGCAGCATACCACGGACTGTTTTCGCTGTATAATCAAATAGGTAATGCAGACTCCGTTGCAAAATATGCTAAGCTTTATTGTCAAGCCAACGACTCTGCTAGCTTCCAACATTCGGCAGACGAGCTGACGCGCACTCATGCACTTTATAACTATGAGGAACATGAGCGCATAGCAGCTAAGAAGACGCAGGAAGCGGAGCGATACAGGCAAACGGTCTTTTTACTGATAGTCATTCTTAGTGTAGCCGGATATGCAAGCTATCGGTATGTCAAGAGACAGCAACGTCGCAAGAGAGCAGCATTAGTCGCTGCTAATCAAGAATACCACGCGTTGCTAGTTCAATATCAGAGACTTCAACAAGACATGCAACTATCACAGCAGAGTCTTGATGAGTTCCGTGATGAAAAGGAACGGGAGATAAGCCAACTGATACAGCAATTGTCACTCTATCAGGATACACCTCTCTTATCAGAACACTGGCACATAGAGCAAGCCATGCTTGACACTCCTGTCATCTCAGATTTGCACCACATTGCCTGTCAGGCCAAGGTCGCATCCAATGTGCAATTGAAAGAACTGCAGGAGATCGTTGAAGCGCAACTTCCCGATTTCTTCACCGCCATCAACAATAAGGAGGCTATGCTTACGCCACAGGAATTGTCTGTAAGTATTCTTATCCGTCTGCAATTCTCGCAAGGTGAACTGTCTGCCCTTTTGGGTGTTTCCAAGCAACGCATCAACAACATCAAGCGTAGCATTAACAGAAAGTTGTTCCATAAAGAGGGGGCACAAACCCTAAACGACAACCTTTTCCGAGTGTAACAAGATGTGACGCCGATGTTACAATGTGCCCGTAATCCCCTGATAGACTGCCTCTTAGTATTTTAGGTTTACAAAGTGTACTCCAAATGTTTGCGCATGTCGTAAGAAATGTATACCTTTGTAGCGTTTTTCAACAAAATGTACAAAAAAATAACACACAACAATAAAATGAAACAAATGAAAAAGCAACTATTTTTAATGGTATTTATGCTGCTACCACTAATGGCAAATGCACAAAAAGCCGTAGAGATTGATGGCATTTACTACTATGTAAGTTGGAGTTCAAAAATTGCTGAAGTAAAAGAGTCCCCATCCCAAAACAAATATAGCGGAGATATTGTCATTCCATCATCAGTAACCTATGATGGTGATGATTATGTTGTTACTTCTATAAAATATAATGCATTCTATGATTGCTATGATCTAACTTCCATCACAATTCCTAACACAGTAACGAGCATTGGATCCGAAGCATTCCGAAATTGTTGGAATTTAACATCTGTCACTATTCCTGCTAATGTGGAAGAGATTGGAATACAGGCCTTTGAAAATAGTGGAGTAAAAAAGGTTGTACTTAATAGCAATGCGATAGTATCAAAAAATTATGGCAATATTCAGGTTGGATCTTCCTTAGAAAGTTACTTTGGAGGTCAGGTTGAAGAATATATTCTAGGCGAAGAAATAACAAGCATTGGAACACATGCATTTTGTAGCTGTTTTAATCTAACCACTATTAATATTCCAAACAGTGTCACAAGTATTGGAGCAAATGCATTTCTATGGTCTAATCTGACTTCAGTCCATATTTCAGACATGGAATCGTGGTACAAAATAAAATTTGAAAATGCTGAAAGTAATCCTGTCTATATTGCCAATCATCTGTATGTGAATGGTGAGGAAATAAAGAGCTTAGAAATTCCTAATAGTGTAACAAACATTGGCAACTATACTTTCGCAGGTTTCAAAGCTCTTACCTCCGTTATTATTCCAAATAGCGTAACAAGCATTGGGGAAGAAGCATTTGCAGACTGTACTGGACTTTCAGCTGTTAGGATTCCAAATGATGTAACAAGTATTTGTAAAAGAACCTTTGCTGGCTGTTCTGGTTTAACCTCTATTGTTATTCCAAATAACGTAACTACAATTGGAGAGAGTGCATTTTCTCATTGTACTAAACTTACTTCAATTAATCTTCCCAATAGTGTAACAACTATTGGAAATTATGCCTTCTTCCTCTGTGAAAAGCTTACCTCTGTTTCCTTAGGTAACAGTGTGACCAGCATTGGGAAAGAAGCTTTTAGCGGCTGTACTAAAATAACTTCTATCGATATACCCAATAGTATGACAACTATTGGACAAGGAGCATTCATGGGATGCGGTATAACCTCTGTCATTATTCCTAATAGCGTAACAAGTATCGAAGAGGAAGCGTTTGCAAATTGTGGGTATCTCACATCTATTGATATACCAAATAGCGTAACCACAATAGGAAACAAAGCATTTAGCTATTGTGGTAAGCTTTCTTCAGTCAAAATAGGGAATGGTGTTACAAGTATTGGAGGACATGCCTTCGATAATTGCACAAATCTGAAGGCTGTTTATATTACGGATTTAGAAGCATGGTGTAGAATTCAATATGGTGACAGACAAAGTAATCCTACTGACTGGGCGCGTTATTTGTATTTGAATAATGAAGAAATAAAGGATTTGGTTATTCCCGAAACCATAACTTCAATAAATGATTATGCATTCAATGGTTGCTCCAAACTAAATTCTGTTACAATTCCAAATAGTGTAACAAGCATTGGTACTTATGCTTTCTACATAAATGATGATTTTACAGATTTATATTGCTATGCAGAACAAGTTCCCTCTACTAAAAAGTATGCATTCAGTAATTCTATCTGTGAATACGCTACACTTCATGTACCTGCTAATTCCATAGAGGCTTACAAAAATGCAGAGCAATGGAGGAACTTTGGAAATATCGTTGCTTTGACTGATCCATCTGGAATCGAATCAACAGAAGCCGCACAAAAGTCTACGGTTACGGTTGTAGAGTGCTATACCATTGACGGTAAACGCATTACTACACCTCAACGTGGTATGAATATCATCAAGATGAGTGATGGCACAGTTAAAAAAGTAGTGGTGAAGTAAAAGCGTTTCCAGAATTATAGGGAATCACTGAGACTGATTCTGAAGTGAACAGATTAAGAACATAAAGGATATTGTTTCTTCTGATGGTAGCGATAAATGCTTCTGTTAGGGCTGGCGGTCTGATACTTCGTGATGGAGAACCCCTGTTGTGGCAGTTCGACGGAGGCTATGTAGAACTTGACACCAACGGCACTCCCACCAGTTGGAACTACTACATCACTGACCATCTGGGAAGTACGAGAAAGGTGGTGGACAGCAACAACAACGTCAAAGAGACCATCAACTACTATCCTTTTGGCAGTGAGATGAA
>OMQN01000012.1 GCA_900313235.1 uncultured Prevotellaceae bacterium
GAGAGCCAGAAGGTCAGGCCGTTCTCGTCAGAGAGGTCTTTGCGCACGCGACCAACGAAGACGTCGTCCTTGCCGGCAGTCTCCAGCGGCATGGGGTACACGAGGTTGGCAGGGTCGTCAACCAACGTACAGCCAGGAGCTGCAGCGATAGCCTTCTGTGCCTCTTCGACGCTGATGGGGCGCTCGGTCTCTATCCACACGCTCTCTGAGTGTGAGCGCAACGAGCTGACACGCACGCACATAGCCGAGCACTTGGCATCGGTGTGCATAATCTTCTGCGTCTCGTTATACATCTTCATCTCCTCCTTGGTATAGCCGTTGGGCTGGAAGACGTCAATCTGGGGAATCACATTGTAGGCCAGCTGGTGGGGGAACTTCTTGATGGTCTTCACCTCGCCCTCTTCTACCATCTCCTTGTACTGCTGCTGCAGTTCGGCCATAGCGGCGGCACCAGCACCCGAGGCGCTCTGATAAGAAGAGACGTGGATGCGCTTGATGTGCGAGATGTTCTCCAGGGGCTGCAGCACGACAACCATCATGATGGTGGTGCAGTTGGGGTTGGCGATGATGCCGCGAGGACGGTTCAGCGCATCGGCAGCATTGCACTCGGGCACTACCAAGGGGACATCGGCGTCCATGCGGAAAGCGCTGGAGTTGTCAATCATCACAGCACCATACTTGGTGATGGTCTCTGCAAACTCCTTCGACGTGCCGGCACCTGCAGAGGTGAAGGCGATGTCGATATCCTTGAAGTCGTCGTTATGCTGAAGCAGTTTAACGGTCAGTTCCTTACCACGGAAAGTGTACTTAGTTCCGGCAGAACGCTCAGAACCAAACAACACCAATTCATCCATTGGGAAATTTCTCTCGTCAAGGAGGCGCAGGAATTCCTGGCCTACGGCGCCTGAGGCACCCACAATTGCTACTTTCATAAGTCTTATACTACATTGATTGAATTTCCGCCTGCAAAAGTACAAAAAAACTTTCTTTTTGTTCCATATTTGGCGAAAAAGTTGTAATTTTGCACAAAATAATTGATATATGATGTCATATTTCCCTATAACCAGTCCGACGCTGATTTTCTTTGTCGTGCTGCTTATCATCTTGTTGGCGCCCATTATCATGGGTAAGCTGCGCATTCCCCACATCATCGGTATGGTGCTGGCGGGCGGCGAGCACGGACTGAACGTGCTGGAGCGCGACCACTCGTTCGAGCTTTTCGGCAAGGTGGGCCTGCTGTACATCATGTTTCTGGCAGGCTTGGAGATGGACATGGAGAGCGTCAAGAAGAACTCCAAGCGCATCCTGTGGTTCGGACTGCTGACGTGTCTGGTGCCGCTGGTGCTGACCTACGCGATGGCCATGTGGCTGCTGGACTATTCGTCGACGGCCTCGTTCCTGCTGGGTTGCATCATGGCGTCGAACACGCTCATCGCCTACCCCATCATCTCGCGCTACGGCATGGGACGCCACCCCAGCGTGATGCTCAGCGTGGGAGCCTCGATGCTGTCGCTCTTCATGGCACTGATGATGCTGGCTGCGCTCTCGGCATCCTACAGCAAGGACGTGGGCATCGGCTTCTGGCTGCTATTCATCGTGAAGTTTGCAGCCTTCTGCGCATTCAGCATCTGGGGAATTCCCAAGGTGACGCGCTACTTTCTGCGCCGCTACTCTGACGCCATCATGCAGTTCATCTACGTGCTCAGCGTCATGTTCCTCTCAGCAGCTCTGTCAGAGGCCATAGGTGTGGAGGGCATCGTGGGTGCCTTCATCGCTGGTCTTATAATAAATAGGTATATACCTCACGTGTCGCCCCTGATGAACCGCATCGAGTTCATCGGCAACGCCATCTTCATTCCCTACTTCCTCATTGGTGTGGGTATGCTCATCAACGTAGGCTCGCTGTTTGAGGGCTGGCGCATGTTGGGCGTGGTGGCGCTCATCGTCTTCTTCGGCACCTTCGGCAAAGCACTGGCGGCCTACATATCGAGCATACTCTTCCGACTGACCAAGGCCGAAGGACACATGATGTTCGGCTTGACGTGTGCCCACGCTGCGGGCGCCATCGCCATGGTGATGGTGGGCATGCGACTGGAGGTGGCGCCAGGTCACTATCTTGTCAATGACGAGATGCTGAACGGTGTGGTCATCATGATTCTCATTACCTGCATCATCTCGACCATGATGACGGAAAAGGCATCGCAGGAGATTACCCTCATGGGCAGTCGTGCGGCTAACGGTTTCTCCACGGACGCCTCCCAAGCAAAGAAGGACGAGAAGGTGCTGCTCTGCGTGAAGTATCCCGACATTGCACCACAACTGCTGGAACTGGCACTCATGATGCGTAACCCCAAGCGCAACAACGACCTCGTGGCGCTCAACGTGGTGTACGACGACAACAATGCCAGCGGCCACCGCGAGGCGGGTCTGCGACTGCTGGAGCGACTGCAACAGCGGGCTTCGGCTGCCGACCTGCAGATGCAGACGCAGGTGCGCCTATCGTCAAACATCGCCAACGGCATCAAACACGCCTTCCGCGAATTTGGCTGTTCGGAGATTATCATGGGCATGCACGTACACACGGATGTCAACCCCAAGTTCTGGGGCGAATTCCTGCAGAGTCTCTATAACGGTCTGAACCGCCAGATTGTGCTGACACGCTTTGTACAACCGCTGAACACGCTGCGCCGCATACAGGTGGTTGTGCCCTCGCGCGCAGAATTTGAGCCGGGCTTCCACCGTTGGCTGGAGCGACTGGCACGCATGGCGGGCAATCTCGACTGCCGCATACAGTTTCATGGGCGCAACGAGTCGATGGAACTGATTCGTGAATACATCAACAACCACCACCCCAGCGTGCGTGCAGAGTACACCTACATGGCGCATTGGAACGAACTGCCACGGCTGGCTGAGCAAATCCGCGAAGACCACATGTTCGTCGTCATCACCGCCCGTAAGGGCACCATCTCATACAAGACGGCTCTCGAGCGGCTGCCCAAGGAACTCATGCAGCACTTCTCGGGCAAGAACCTCATGATTCTCTTCCCCGACCAGTACGGTACGCAGAAGGAGGAGTCGATGACCTTCACCGCCGCCCAGCACCAGGAGGAGAGCAGCATCTATGATGTACTCGCCCGCTGGATTAACAACCACCGCAAATGATTACAATAGAAAATATCACCAAGAGCTTCGGCTCGCTACAAGTGCTCAAAGGCATCGACCTCCACATAAATCGTGGCGAGGTCGTCAGCATTGTGGGCCCCAGCGGAGCCGGCAAGACCACCCTGCTGCAAATCATGGGCACACTGGACCGCCCCGACAGCGGCAGCGTGCTCATCGATTCTGTCAACGTTACTACCCTCTCCAACAAAAAACTGGCCGACTTCCGCAACCGCCACATCGGCTTCGTCTTCCAATTCCACCAGCTGCTGCCTGAGTTTACCGCTCTGGAGAACATCATGATACCTGCCTACATAGCAGGCACCTCGCAGAAGACCGCCAAGCAGCGTGCTCAGGAACTGTTGCAGTTTATGGGTCTCGCTGACCGCGCCAGTCACAAGCCCAGCGAGCTCTCGGGTGGCGAAAAACAGCGCATCGCCGTAGCGCGTGCGCTGGTCAACAACCCCTCCGTCATACTGGCCGACGAGCCCTCAGGCTCTCTCGACTCTAAGAACAAGCAAGAGTTGCACCAACTCTTCTTCGACCTCCGCGACCAGTTCGGCCAGACCTTCGTCATCGTCACTCACGACGAGGGCCTCGCCTCCATTACCGACCGCACCATCCACATGCGCGACGGCCTTCTGGACATCCCCGTAGTCAGCGACTCCCCCGTGGTCAGCGATAACCCAGCAGTCAGCGATAACTCAGCAGTCAGCGGGTTTCCCGCTGACATAAACGATTCTGCCCTATGCTTAAACTCGGAGATTACAACACCCTCAGAATAAAGAAGCGCACCGACTTCGGCCTCTACCTGGACGGCGGCGAAGAGGGTAACATCCTGCTGCCCAACCGCTACGTACCCAAGGGCTACGTCATCGGACAAGAAATAGAAGTGTTCCTCTATCTGGACCAAGACGAGCGCATCGTGGCCACCACCGAACACCCCGTGGCCAAGGTCGGCGAATTTGCGTGGATGGAGTGTGCCTGGACTAACGAGTATGGCGCCTTCCTCAACTGGGGCTTGATGAAAGACCTCTTCTGTCCCTTCCGCGAACAGAAGACGCGCATGGTGCGCGGACAACGCTACTACGTCTACGTCATGGAGGACGAGAAGACACACCGACTGATGGCTACTGCCAAGGTGGAGCGCTACCAGAAGAAGACGGGCTACGAGCTGAGCCTGGACTTCGCAGAGGTGCTGCTGCAATACCTGCGCGAGCACGACGGCCAGTGCGAACTGGGCGACAAGAGCCCCTCAGAAGCCATTGCCGCCCGTTTCGGTGTTAGCAAGAAAGTGTATAAGAAGGCTGTTGGCGACCTCTATCGCCGCCACCTCATCACCATCACTGACGATGGCATAAAGCTTATTTCCTAAGAAGTTTTACACCTTGAGATAACTCTTCAACGACTCCACATACTCCTCGAAGGCTTTCAGTCCCGTCGGCGTAATACGGCAGACGGTACAAGGCTTCTTGCCCTTGAAGGTCTTCTCCACCTCGATGTATCCTGCTGCCGAGAGCTTGTCAATCTGCACGCTGAGGTTGCCCGCCGTAGCCCCCGTCTGCTCCTTGATATAGGGGAACTCGGCCTCCTCAGCACTCACCAAGAGCGACATCACAGCCAGTCGCAGCTCAGAGTGCAACAGTGGGTCTAGCGTTGGAAACATCATGCCGTCTGCTTTTTTAGCATCATGCCTGGGAGCAGCAGGCCGACAAGACTGAAGATGAAGACGGTCAGACAGGGCAGCGTAGACATGAAGACGCTCGTCTCGTAAGGCTCCATAGCCACGCACTTCGTCAGCAGCCATGCGCCTACCTCGAAATGCTCCAATACGAAGCACAGCAGTCCAGCCACCGCGCCAAACCATACCAGCCAGCGCTGATTCAGAATCTGTCCGCTCATGGCGATGGCCATACCCATCAAGAGCACGACAACGGGAGCCACCCTAATCTGTACCACAGCATATTCGCTGGTCGTCATTGTAGAAGACATAATAGAGGTGCACACGATGGCAATCAGAAAGAATCCGATGCCGAAGATGCCAAACGTCTTCCACGTCTTAGCCACCAGCGAGCCCACCATATTCGTAGGCGTGTGTGCGCGCTCCTTAATATACTTGCGCGAGAGCAGCCAGATGGCTACGGGCAGCAACAACCACAACACGTGGCCGAAGCCCACAAAGCCTGCACTCATCGACAGGAAATTGATGATGGCCACCAACACGGATGTGGTCATGACGCAAAGACCAGAGATGTAGAGCGACTGCCCCAAGGTTTCAGATACCGCACGGCGGTTCTTCTCAATCTGTTCGGTAATAATTGCCAGACTGCGCTCAGCAGTCATATTGCTGTTTTCTTCCATGATTCAAAGTTGTTTTTTAATGCGTTTCTACTCAGTTTTAGTTCTCTTTCGGCCTCAATCCCACCCCTGCAGAAGGCACGATTGGAGCCAATTGTGTTCGAATCACGATGCAAAGATAAAGAAGTTTATTTTATAAACCAAATTATTTCATAGATTTTTCACTCTCCCACCACTTTTTTAACATTTGCAAGCGCAAAATTACACAATTACAATAGGGTCGGTTCTTCGACCTGAAGGTCGAAGTGTGGCTTCGCAATCCTTTTGTGTAATTCTTAGAGATAATTCCGCAGAAAGGAAACGACGTCAAACACATTTTGTAGAAACAGAAGCGGCACTACAGTCCAAAAAGTTATCCAAGCCATAATTATGCCAAACTTCCAACTAAACTTTCGATACTTGGTCTTATCAAAGTGTTTGACGATGAAAGATTCTCGTTTTTCGAAATAATGGTCCAACCATAAGTATATCACTACGTTGACAAGCAAAAGCAAGGGAAACCCATAATTAAATGGGAATAATTGTATCAAGAAAAGTGAGGGCCAAATAGTCGGAAACGTTAAAATTTCCATTCTTCCTGCTTCTCTACCTATTGTATAGTATAGAAAATCGAATATCGTTATCTTTCTTCTTTTCCTTTTCATCTTCCAATAGACGAATATCTTTGCAAAATTACAAATAATTGTTGAGATAATCGACAGACATTACACAAAATTACACAAAAGATTGCGAAGCCACACTCATACCTTGGTCTGAGAACCCCCTTTCGTGTAATTTGGGGGTACGAGACAGGCTGATACAGAGCTGTATTAGGCTGGTACGGGAGGGAGCATTCACAGATTCACAATTCACAGTTTATTATTCGAAGACCTCAGAAAACCTCAAATATATTTGGCTGTTTACACACTTTCCACTACCTTTGCTGTCAGTTTCACAATAACAATTAAAACTATAAGAACATGAAAACATTGAAAGTTTTAGGAGGAGCATTGCTCGTCGTGCTCATGAGCGTGGGTCTTGCCGCATGTGGTGGCGACAGCGACAACGATGACGGTGGTGGAGCACCTGGTAACATCGAAGGTACCTGGTATCTGAAAGCTGTAACATGGTATGGATGGAAAAATAACCAACCAGACATGAGCACTATCTATAGTCAGAGAACGTTCGACGACTATAGCGATACAGAGACATGGACGCTGAAGAAGTCTGGCGAAAACCTCATCTTGACGAAAAAAGAGTCGGGCGATGAACCATCGACATACACGTTGGAAAAGGTCGGCGAAAATGAATACAGAAGAACGGGAGGTAGCAGCAATGGAAACGACAAAATAGTTTTCAAGTCCGTTACCGCAAAGCGAATGGAAGTCGAATACTACGACAATTTCTATCGTCAGACTCAAAACAAAGAGTATGCCTATCTCATCTATATGAGATAACGAATGCCCCATAACAACAAAATAATCGCTCAGGGATTTCTCCTTGAGCGATTATTATATTTCAAATAGCGTTGCGTTGCAATGTTGCAATAAGCACCTTTAGAAGATACGGCCTACGAGGCGGAAGTTCAGGACGGGATAGACAGCAATCTTAGAGACGGTCTTGATGGCAGCACCACCATCACCTTCTACACCACCTTCTTCAATCTTCTGCTTCTGATATGAGCCATTCTCATAAGTGGGAGCAACAATCTCAGGCTTGCCCCAGAACTGTACACCGAGGTCGAACTGGCAACCGATGCGCTTCTTAGGAACGGCACGGCCAAAGCCCAGACCTACATAGGGACGGAAGCCCTTTACCTTAATATTTGCCTCCACGTTGCCTTTATCAGCAGGATCTGGAGTGAAGAAATACTTACCAATCTTAGCTCCAATCATTTCCTGACCTGCAATATATGATGCATAGCTGGGGTCTGGGTTACGAACAGCCTCATTCCACTGGGTGATTGGACTCAAGAAACCGTCTTCTTTATTATAGACAGAGACAATCTCGTCTGGACCGAAGTAGGCACCCAAAGTGAAGTGGAAAGAGCCGCCGCCAGGATAGAGGTCAACCAACACGTGACCTGTGGTATTCTTCAGCTTACCCTCAACATCCATCTTTTCTGGCAGTTTGTTATTGAAAATAGGATTAGACAAGTCAATCACATCACCAGCACCTGGATGGTATTGTTTATAAGCAGCGTTAATTTCCTGAGCTTTAGCGGTCAGCTGCGCCATGTTAGCCGACGCCTCCTTGGTACCCAGATTGATGTCTGTTTTTACCTTAATCTGTGGCATGATGTCCACACCACCACGAACACCGACATACTTGCCAAGCGTGAACGAAGCGTCGAGGGCGATACCTGTTGTACCAGCACCAGCACCAATACCGAAATGAACCTGTGCAGAAGCACCGAGAGTGAGCAGCATAGCACTGCAAGCGATTAGTAATTTCTTCATAGTTCTATTGTTTAAATGAGTTAATTTGCATTTACTGTCTGCAAAGATAGGTAAAAAAAATATATGTTCCAAACTTTTTTTAAGAAATTTGGAACATATTTTAAGAATTGCAGCAGAAATTGCAATTTTAGAACTCTGCAGACTTCGGAGTGCGTGGGAATGGGATGACGTCGCGGATGTTCTGCATGCCTGTAACAAACAGGATGAGGCGCTCGAAGCCGAGGCCAAAGCCTGCATGTGGGCATGAGCCCCAACGACGGGTGTCGATGTACCACCACAGATGGGTCATATCCATATCGCGACGCTTGATTTCGCCCATCAGCTTGTCGTAGCTCTCCTCACGGACAGAGCCACCGATGATTTCGCCAATCTGTGGGAACAGCACGTCGGTACCCTGCATCGTAGGACCAGGAGCGATGGCACCCTTATAACCTACGGAAGCGCCGTCGACAGAATCGACGGGCACATTCTGCTTCATGTAGAACGACTTGAAGGCACGTGGATAGTCTGTCATGATGACGGGCTTCTTGAAGTGCTCCTCGACGAGGTAGCGCTCGTGCTCGCTGGCAAGGTCGTCGCCCCAGTTGCAGGGGAACTCAAACTTCTTGCCGTTCTTGATGGCCTCCTGCAGGATGTTGATACCCTCAGTATAAGGCAGGCGCACGAAGGTCTCCTTGAGGACACCCTCCAGGCGCTGAATCAGGGTCTTGTCAATCATCTGGTTCAGGAAGGCGAGGTCGTCCTTACAGTTGTCAAGAGCCCAGCGCACGCAGTATTTGATGAAGTCTTCCTCCAAATCCATCAGCTCTTCCTGGTCGAGGAAAGCCACCTCAGGCTCTACCATCCAGAATTCGGCCAAGTGGCGAGGAGTATTACTGTTCTCGGCGCGGAACGTAGGACCGAAGGTGTAGATAGCACCCAGGGCGGTAGCTCCCAGCTCACCCTCCAACTGACCAGAAACGGTCAGCGACGTCTGCTCGCCAAAGAAGTCGTCGTCGTAGATAATCTTACCCTGCTCGTCCTTCTTCAGGTCGTAGAGGTTCTTGGTGGTCACCTGGAACATATTGCCTGCTCCCTCACAGTCGCTGGCAGTAATCAGCGGCGTGTGGAAGTAGAAGAAGCCGTGGTCGTGGAAATAGGTGTGGATAGCCATCGCCATATTGTGACGGATGCGCATCACAGCACCAAAGGTATTGGTACGCAGGCGCATGTGCGCATTCTTACGCATAGCCTCGAACGACTGGCCCTTCTTCTGCATGGGGTAGTCGTTGCCGCAGAGACCATAGACCTCCAGCTTGGTAGCCTGAATCTCTGAGGTCTGACCAGCACCCTGGCTCTCCACCAGCACACCTTCGGCATTGATGCAGGCACCTGTGGTGATGTCCTTCAACAACTGCTCGTCAAACTTGGTGGGGTCAACGACAATCTGCACGTTCTTGATGGTAGAACCATCGTTCAGCGCAATGAAGTCGACAGCCTTCGAACTACGGTGCGTGCGCACCCAGCCCTTCACACAAACTTCTTTTCCAAACTCGGTACTCTTCAGTACGTCAATTATCTTTGTTCTTTTCATAATCTTATTTATTGTGTAAGCCGAGGCTCAGCCTCGGCCTACTGAACTTTATTCGTAAGCACCCATGCGCAGGCGGTCGACTTCTTCCTCAGTGAGGTAGCGCCAGTCACCGCGACGGATGTTCTTCTTAGTCAGACCAGCAAACTGCACGCGGTCAAGCTTCACAACCTTGTAGCCAAGGCTCTCGAAAATACGGCGTACGATGCGGTTCTTACCAGAGTGAATCTCAATGCCGACCTGCTTCTTGTCAGTCTCGCTGGCATACTCGATAGCGTCGGCCTTGATATCGCCATCGTCAAGGGTAATACCCTCGGCAATCTGCTGCATATCGTGAGCTGTAACGGCCTTGTCGAGATATACGTGGTAGATCTTCTTCTTCAGGAACTTAGGATGGGTCAGCTTAGAAGCCAGGTCGCCATCGTTGGTAAGAAGCAGTACACCTGTGGTGTTGCGGTCCAGACGACCAACAGGATAGATGCGTTCCTCGCAGGCTCCCTTCACCAGGTCCATCACCGTCTTACGCTGCTGAGGATCGTCACTGGTGGTAACATAATCCTTGGGCTTGTTCAACAGCACATAGACCTTCTTCTCCATCTTGACGGGCTGATCGTGGAACAGCACCTCGTCCGTGCGCAGCACCTTGGTACCCAGCTCGGTAACCACCTCGCCATTGACCTTGACGACACCTGCTGTGATGAACTCGTCAGCCTCACGACGACTGCAGACACCTGCATTAGCCAGGAACTTATTCAGACGAAGGGGCTCGTTGGGATCATAGTTCTCCTCCTTATACTCGATACGCTTCTTCAGCGAATATTTGGCATTGGGATCATAGCCGGGAGTATGCTGACGATAGCCGCCGCGCTGCTGACCATAGCCACCCTGGCGCTGCTGACCATAGCCACCCTGGCGCTGCTGATAGCCACCCTGCTGGTAGCCACCCTGACGCTGCTGACCATAGCCGCCCTGACGCTGCTGACCGTAGCCGCCCTGACGCTGCTGACCGTAGCCACCCTGGCGCTGCTGACCATAGCCACCCTGGCGCTGCTGACCGTAGCCACCCTGACGCTGCTGACCATAGCCGCCCTGACGCTGCTGACCGTAGCCGCCCTGGCGCTGCTGGTAGCCACCCTGCTGGTAGCCTCCTTGGCGCTGCTGACCATAGCCGCCCTGACGCTGCTGACCGTAGCCGCCCTGCTGATAGCCTCCCTCATTATTATAATTGTTACGTGGGCGATAGCCATTTCTTGGCTGACCATATTCTCCCTGCTGACGCTGAGGAGTTGTTGACATCAAACCAGCTCCAAAGCCTTCAGGACGGAAGCCGCCCTCTTCTTGTTCTTGACTGCGATTGTAACCGCCCTGCTGTCCAAACTGGGGACGAGGTTTCTGAATACGGGGACGTGGCGAACGTCCTGGACGGTAACCCTGATAACCACTCTCATGATTTTGGCTCTGCTGCTCAGCAGACTGCTCTTCTGTTTTCTTTTCGTTTTCGAATTCCATAATTTGTTTGTTTTAAAGTGGAGCCTCACGGCTCGCGGTTTGTGTTGATAATACGGATTTTTATAAACTGATTGTAAAAAGTTACTTAAATTCCTGTATAATTTGATGGGGTAATCTCCATCAACTCGGCTTTCAACTCGTCGCTGACGTCAAGTCCCTGAATGAAGGCATGGATGGTTTCCTCCGTCATCTTCTGGTTGGTACGGGTCAGCGCCTTCAAGGCCTCATAGGGATTGGGGTAAGCCTCGCGACGCAGGATGGTCTGAATAGCTTCAGCCACCACAGCCCACGTATTCTCCAGGTCTTCTGCCAACTTCTGCTCGTTGAGGATGAGCTTGCGCAGACCTTTCAGCGTGCTCTGGATGGCAATGAGGGCGTGACCCATGGGTACTCCGACGTTACGCAGTACGGTAGAGTCGGTGAGGTCGCGCTGCAGACGGCTGACAGGCAATTTCTGTGCCAGGAATCCCAGCACGGCATTGGCCATACCCATGTTACCTTCTGAATTTTCGAAGTCGATGGGGTTTACCTTGTGAGGCATAGCACTCGAGCCCACCTCACCAGCCTTGATCTTCTGCTTGAAGTACTCCATAGAGATGTACATCCAGAAGTCGCGGTCGAGGTCGATGACGATGGTATTGATACGACGCATGGCATCAAAGATGGCTGCCAGCCAGTCGTAGTTGGAAATCTGCGTAGTCCACTGCTCGCGCTCCAAGCCCAGCTTCTCAGAAACGAAGCTGTTGCCAAACTCGCGCCAGTCATACTGTGGATAAGCTACGTGGTGAGCATTGAAATTACCCGTAGCACCACCAAACTTAGCAGTGATGGGGGTATCCTTCAAGCCGCGCAACTGCTCCTCCAAGCGCCACACATAGACCATCACCTCCTTACCCAGACGTGTGGGAGAGGCAGGCTGTCCGTGGGTCTTGGCAAGCATCGGAACGTTCTTCCACTGCTCGGCATAGTCGTTGAGCTGTTCGATAAGCTCTTCCACCATCGGATAATACACTTGTTCCAATGCCTCCTTGATAGTCAGGGGGACACTGGTGTTGTTGATATCTTGTGAAGTCAGACCAAAATGGATAAACTCCTTGGCCTCGGCAGGGAATCCGCTGAGCGCTGCACGGGCGCTGGTTTTGCCTGCTGCATCAATCTGTTCCTTGATGAAGTACTCCACAGCTTTCACGTCGTGGTTGGTCACCTTCTCAATGTCCTTCACGCGCTGGGCATCCTGCTCGGTAAAGTTACGATAGATGTCGCGCAAGGGTTCAAAGAGACTGTGGTCTACGGTCTCCAACTGTGGCAAAGGCAATTCGCAGAGGGTAATGAAATACTCGATTTCTACGCGCACACGATAGCGTATCAATGCGTACTCGGAAAAGTATCCTGCCAATGATTCGGTTTTGCTTCTGTAACGGCCATCGATAGGAGAAATGGCGGTCAATGCATCTAATTCCATGCTTTTTCTAATACCTTAATTAAAATATATAGCTATACATTCTCTCAAATGTGTGTGCAAAGGTACAAAGAATAATCGAGAATTGAGAATTGAGAATTGAGAATTTTCCATTCTATCCCTGCTTTTTTTGATATTTAACAAAAAAAGAGTTCCAAATTTCTTTGGAACTCCTTGGTGGGCGTTGACGGATTCGAACCGCCGACCCTCTGCTTGTAAGGCAGATGCTCTAAACCAGCTGAGCTAAACGCCCTTGCTTTTCGTAAGCGGGTGCAAAGGTAAGGAGAAAAATTGAAACAGAAAAACTTTGGGCCGAAAATGTTTAGTCTGTTAACTTCTTTTAGCACTTTCGACCCAAAATCCACTTATAACTCGTACAATTCGTTGGCATTCATCAGTTCCACCTTCTTCTCTGAGAGGATGCGCTCACAACTCTCCAAGTCAGTAGGACGGATAACAACAGTAGCAACGTCACCATTGGCAAACGAGTACATGTACTCAATGAACACACCATTGTCAGAGAGGTGCTTCAGCACCTTTGCCAGCGAACCACTGACATTAGGACAGGTGAAGCCGATGACATCGGTAATCTTCACAGCAAAATGAGCAGCCTTCAACACCTGATAGGCTTTGTCTGGGTCACTGACTATGCAGCGCAGAATGCCGAAGTCCGAATTGTCGGCAATACTCATGGCCGAGAGATTAACACCAGCAGCACCCAGCACGTCTGTTACTTCGGTCAGACGACCAGACTTGTTTTCCAGAAATACGGATAATTGTTTTGCTAACATAATAATATTTACAATTTGACGATTTACAATTTACTATTTATCGAGGCATTTTATAGCTTTCTCTTGTCAATGACACGCTTGGCCTTGCCCTCAGAGCGCTCAATACCCTTAGGCTCCACCAGTTTCACCTTGAAGCCCAGACCAATGACTGAGCGCAACTCGGCCTCCAGCTTCTTCTGCAAGCCTACAAGCGTAGCCATGTCGTCCGTAAAGTACTCTTCCTTCACCTCTACCTTCAGCTCGCTGGTATCGGTATTGTTCACACGGTCAACAGTCAGCAGGAAGTGTGGCTCATACTCAGGCAGCTTCAGGATGACATCCTCAATCTGTGATGGGAAGACGTTGACACCACGAATGATGAGCATATCGTCACAACGACCCAAGATACGATCCATGCGTACCAGCGTGCGTCCGCACTTACACTTGTCGTAATGCAGAGCCGTCAGGTCGTGAGTACGATAGCGCAGCAGTGGCATACCCTCTTTCGTCAGATGGGTGAATGTCAGCTCGCCCAATTGTCCTTCAGGCATTGGTTCGCCTGTATTTGGATCAAGAATCTCAGGATAGAACAGGTCTTCGTTGAGGTGGGTACCACACTGGTGCTCGCACTCGTAGCCCACACCAGGACCTGCAATCTCGCTAAGTCCGTAGATGTCGTATGCCTTGATACCCAGACTACCCTCAAGCTTCTTGCGCATCTTCTCTGTCCAGGGTTCGGCACCAAAAACACCTACACGCAACTTAAACTCGCTGCGTGGATATTCACTCTCCTGCATAGCCTCCCCCAAGAACATGGCATAACTGGGCGTGCAGCAGAGAATGGTAGTACCAAAGTCATGCATCAGCGTCATCTGCTTCTGTGTATTACCACTGGAGATAGGAATGACACTGGCTCCAATATTCGTAGCACCATCGTGAGCACCCAGACCACCCGTAAAGAGTCCGTAGCCATAAGCCACCTGAAAGATATCCTCCTTCGTAGCGCCATAAGCCGTAAAGGCACGTGAGATAGCCTCCGACCACATGGCCAGGTCCTTACGCGTGTAGAGCACAACGACAGGCTTACCCGTGGTACCACTACTGGCATGGATGCGTACAATCTGACTCATTGGTACAGCAGCCAATCCGAAAGGATAGTTGTCGCGCAAGTCAAGTTTATTGGTAAAAGGCAACTTGGTGATATCATCAATACTCTTGATATCACCAGGTTCAAGACCAATCTCTTGAAATTTCTTACGATAGAAGGGCGTATTGTAATATACATACTCAGCCATCTTCTTCAAACGAGCACTCTGCAAATCGCGTAACTGTTCGCGATCCATGCACTCAACAGTTTCATTCCAAATCATCTTTTCTTGTTCTTTAGGTTACTTGTTAGAATTTGTGTTGTTGCAAAGGTACAAAATAAAAGTGATAAGCGAAAAGTGAAAAGTGAATAATTTGCTACCACTATGGATATTTTTTTATATTTAACAAAAAAGGAGTCCCGAAATCTTCGGAACTCCTTGATGAAAAATCTATCGTTCAGATTACTTAATCTCAACAGTAGCACGACGGTTGTAGCTGATTGGGCTCAGAGTGGTTACACCACCAGCAGCAACGATCTCGATGTTGTTGCGGTCAACACCCATCTTAACCAGCTCGTCAGCAACGACCTGAGCACGCTTCTCAGACAGCTTCTGGTTGTAAGCAGCAGAACCAGTCTTGCTATCAGCGTAACCAGTAACAACGATCTTAGAGTTGTTCTCCTTAGCGGTCTTAACCAGGTCAGAAACATTCTGCAGATCCTTCTTAGAAGCAATCTTAGACTTGTTGATGTTGAAGAATACTGATACAGGAGCAGCAACGACCTTTGTAACAGTCTTGGTAGCTACAGCAGTTGCCTGAGCAACTTCCTTCTGCTGGTTAGCCAACAAATCCTTCAGACGAGCATTCTCTGACTGAGCGTCAGTCAGCTGAGCGTTCAGAGCGTCGATCTGACCCTGTGACAGAGCCTTGATAGCGTCTACGTCAGGAGTCTTGTTCCAAGTACCCTTGCCGAGGTTGTAAGTTACACCGACCTCGAGAGAGAGCTGGTTGAAACGAGCTGCAGGACGGATACCACCCTGGTTAGCAGCACCAACGAAAGCCTTGTCATAGCTATAGTAACCGAGGTCGAGGTTCAGGAACAGCTTCTTGCTTACCTTGAAGGTGTTCAGGATACCAGCGCTCAGTACGAAGCTGTTAGCCTTAGCATCGAAGTTGCGAGCTACACCAGCACCAGCATAGGGGATGAAGTTCCAAATGCGATCCTCATCATAACCACCCAGCAGATTGTGGAGGTTGAACAGAACCTGCTCGTTAGCAGCGAGATAAGTCTGAGACTTGCTGTTGAAAGCCTTACCAAGCCAAATACCATTGAACTTAGTGCGCAGACCGAGACCAGGAGTAAACCACTTACCGATGGCTACAGAGAAGCCAAGAGCTGTTGGATGATGATCAACGTCCTTACCTACCTCAGTTCCGAGAGGGAGCTTATAGAAAGGATTGTTACCGAACTTGTCAGCACCACCAAAGTAGAAAGCATTCCAAGTTACATTACCCTGGATAAACCAGTTGCTCCAGAAGGAATTGGTTGATACGCTATACTTCTCAGTAGGATCCTCCTGAGCCATAGCGTTCAGTGAAAGACTGGCAACAGCCAGCATCAAGAATAACTTTTTCATACTATACTAATAAATTAAGTTAAAAAATTCTTTTTGAAATTCGTTGCAAAAGTAAATATAATTTTCGAATAATCAAAGTTTTTTAGCAAATAAATTCATTTTTACACTCTTTTTTTTGATTTTTCGGGATAAAAAGGGTGTTTTTCCCATAAAAATCGGCATTTTTTATCATATTTTATGCCAACAGATGTTCGATATCTGCCTGCGGAAGGATGCAGAGTACCGCTTTTCCGTCGGGCGTGTAATTCACATTGTCACAAGAGAAGAGGTTGTTCACCACCACATCCATCTCTTCATTAGTCAATTGTTGACCGTAAGGTATCGCCGCATGACGGGCAAGTCCCAGGGCCACCTGGTGGTTGATGGACAAGTTGTCGTGAGTGACAGGAGCTGACGATGCGATGATGTTCTGCAACAGTTTGGAGGCATCCAAGCCCTCAATACCTGCAGGGACTCCATTGACCGCATAGCTCGTCGGTCCCAGAGGTGTCAACTCAAAACCCACGGCAGTCAGTGCGGGCATCATCTCTTCCATGAGGACGGCTTCAGAAGGTGCCATCTCAATCACTTCAGGGAACAGCATACGCTGGCTACTGGATGGTGTATCAGCCAATTGTTGCATATAGCGCTCATAGCGAATGCGTACATCGGCACGATGCTGGTCGATAATCATCAGACCCGACTTCACTGCCGTCATGATATACCTTCCCTTGTATTGGTAGTGCAGAGGACTGACATCTGTCAGTTCTACAGGTTGTTCAGCGACAGGCACCTCTTCCAACAGGTCGTCGGACTTGTATGTAGAAGCATTAAACAGCGACTGTTCTTGCTGGGCTTGCTGTTGAGGCAGTCCATCGTAGAGACGTTCCCAGTTGCGTGCAGCCTTCTCCTTAAACGGGTTATACTGCGGATTACGGTCCACATGAGGCATCTCTACAGGAACAGCAACTGGATTAAAGGCAGGCATCTCAGGGCGTCCCTCTGTATCGAAGTCAATCTGAGGAATCTCACAGAATTGTCCGATAGCATCTTTTACTGCTGCAGACAGAATCTGCCAGACGGCTTGTTCGTTGTCAAACTTAATCTCCGTCTTGGTAGGATGGATGTTGACATCAATGTCAGCAGGATTTACCTCGAAATATATAAAATAAGGTACGTGCGCGCCAGAAGGGATAAGTCGCTCGTATGCCTGTTGAACCGCTTTATGGAAATAGGCATGCTTCATGAAACGTCCATTCACGAAGAAATACTCATGAGCACCCTTCTTACGAGCAGTCTCTGGCTTGGCCACAAATCCCGTAATCTTACAGAGTGCCGTCTCCACATTGACAGGCAGCAAATCCTGTGTATATCGGCGACCATAAACGTCGGCAATGCGCTGACGCAGCGTACCAGCACGTAGATTCATCAGTTCCTGACCATTGCTGTGTAGTGTAAAGCAAATCTCAGGATATACCAGCACGATACGCTCAAAGGCCGTCAGGATATTGTTCAGCTCCGTCGTATTGGTCTTCAAGAACTTACGACGAGCAGGCACGTTAAAGAACAAGTTGCTAACTGTAAAAGAGCTGCCCACGCTGCACGAGCACATCTCTTGACTCTCCACACGTGATCCGGAGAGAGTCAGACAGGTTCCCACCTCGTCAGCTTGACGACGAGTGCGCAACTCTATCTGTGCAACAGCAGCAATAGATGGTAACGCCTCACCACGGAAGCCCATCGTATGCAAGGCAAAGAGATCGTCAGCCTTACGAATCTTAGAGGTCGCATGACGTTCGAATGCCAAACGGGCATCGGTTTCCGACATTCCGCAACCGTCATCAATAACCTGCATAGACGTACGTCCAGCATCCACCACCAGCACATTGATGGTGTGTGCTCCTGCATCCACGGCATTCTCCACCAGTTCCTTGATGACAGAAGCCGGCCGCTGGATAACCTCTCCAGCAGCAATCTGATTGGCTACACTATCTGGTAGCAGTTGTATCACGTCTGTCATTGTTTCTTCGTATTCTTGGGTGGTTCACGACGTTTCACCTCCTTCAACTCCGTACCCTTCTTCTTGGGGCGCCAGTTGAAGATGTCATCCTTATCCAGCGGACGCACATAGTCAAACCATGCAAACTGCGGCAGGAAATGCTTGCCTGGAGGCACCTGCGTCATCGGATACAGCGTACCCGTAGGTTTCTCCATCCATATCTTCTTCATCTTGCGGTTCTTCAGGAACATCTTCATCAGTGGCGTCTCCGTATAGTTCAGGCCAATGATGGTACTGTCGGAATCGTCGATAGGATAATAAACCACCAGCACATTGTCGATGGCCTGTGTCTCCCGTATCTCTCCCTTCTTGAAGAAGGCTTTCATCTCCTTTGACGACACCTGATTATAATGCACAGAGTCCTTGAGCTGTTCAGCAGAAAAAGCTTGACGAAGCACATGGGCATGGTCGATGGTAGAGTCACGCATATACACCTTGATTTCCTCACCAAAGAGTTGCTGTCCCAAGTTCCAGACGATAGGGTCTTTATACATCGTCATACAAGAGTCCTTCGAGTTGTATACCAACGAGTCGCAAACCGCTTGCACATCCCTACGGAAGGCCCGCACCTTGTTAAAGGCATGAATCTTGCGATAGACAGAATCAGTACGGATGTTATAAGTAAAAATCTTGAAGGTGTCGGCATGCATAAAAAGCGAATCACGCTGCGAGAAGTCAACAGTGACAGCTCTTTTGGTAGCCATCGCATATCCCGTAGAGTCGTTATACTCACAGTAGTCACCCGTCATCATGTTCTTGTTCACCGAATCCGTATAGACCACATTGTTATATGCATAATTGGTACCGTCACTCGCATTGTGATAGACACTATCGCCAACCAGTGTGCGTCCCTTGTCTTTGATTACCGAACGCCCGAAAAGTTCTGACTGCTCAGTCTTTGTATTATAATAGCCGTCCTCACTATAGATATGACTGCTTCCCGATGTAATATTCGAAGGACCCACGATATGAGCTCGAGATGTCTGTGTATCATAGAACAGCGAGTCTGTTGTCAGATAGAGTTTCTGATCTTTCAGGCGCACGTCATAGTAGAACATCGCCTTTTTGGTATCCGTATGGTACTCTCCCCAGTCGGATGTCAGCACCGACTTGCCGTCCACCAGTTTGCCTCCTTCAAAGAAGTTTCCGAAGTTATACATACGGTCATAATCCAGCGAGTCTGTATACAGTGTCGTCTTCCGATGGCGCAGCACCACATTGTAGCGAGCCTGAGCGAGTTGGTCATTACCATCATAATAAGCATAGTTGCTCGTCAGACTGAGGGTATCTCCCTGTTTCATCTTCACATGACCGAAAGCCTCAAAAGAGTTCGACTGTTCATAGAAGTGAGCACTGTCGCAGAACAGGTCAGCCCCCTTGTGGCGGAAGTGCACATTGCCATGCAGCACCTGTGCGTCGCCATTGCGATATTGGTCGTAGTGCAGGTTGTCGGCATGTACTAAATACACGCGCTTGTCCTCCACCTTTTTCTGTGGAGGACGCTTGCGCTGTGGCTTTGCCGCAAAGGCAACAGCCAGCACCAGTATACCTAAGATGACTGTTAACGACTTTCTCAAACTCTCAACTTTAAACGCTCAACTTTAAACTTTAAACTTTACTTCACCCATCCTTCGTACTCAAACTTACAGTCGCGGTAGCGCTCGTTAAGACGAACATAGGTAGACTTGATACGGTTGACCACCCACTCGTGCAACTTCTTTTCACGCTGCTTGGCAGTCACCACATTCTTCATTATCTGGAAATCCTCCGTAATCGTGGCCTTATGACCCTCACGACGGTTCTTCAGTTTCACAATAGCACATACCGTCTTGCCACGCTCGTTAATCATCTGGAAAGGTGCAGAAACGGCACCCACCTCCATACCGTCGACGACCTTGGCAACCTCCGAAGGCAAATCGGCCAGTCTGAAGCGTGAGGTACGGCCCTCCTGTGTGACATTAGCCATCAGACCGTGGTTGTTACGTGTATCCTTATCGTCAGAGAAGAGTGCCACACCATCCTCAAAGGTAAAGGTACCCTTGAACATACCATTCAGCACGTCGGGAGCGACACCCGTACGGATAGCCTCCGAGAGTGAGTCCAAACGAACTAACGCTTTCTGGACAGCCGAATCGCTCACCACTGGCTTGCGGAGGATGTGACGCACCTTGATTTTCTCACCTCGCTTGTCAATCAACTGGATGATATGGAATCCGAATTCCGACTCCACAATCTTCGACACCTTTTTGGGGTCTGTCAGACTGAAAGCCACATTGGCGAAGGCAGGGTCCAACATGCTACGCGCCGTGTAGTCCAGTTCTCCACCACGACGTGCTGACCCTGGGTCTTCAGAATAGAAGCGTGCCAGCGTCTGGAATGTCGACTCGCCCTTATTGATGCGGTCAGTATAGTCACGTAGCTCCTCCTTTACCCTATTGATTTCTTCCTGTTCAATACGTGGCTGCATCGTGATAATCTGCACCTCCACCTCTGTAGGAACAAAGGGAATGCTGTCTTGCGGTAGGTCTTTAAAATAGCGACGCACCTCAGCAGGCGAGACAGAAATATCCTTCGTGAGTTTCTGCTGCATGCCCTGCACCATCTGGCGTTCACGGAACGACTCACGCAGGTCAGCACGAATCTGACTCATATTCTTCTTCTGATACTCTTCCAGTTTCTCTCGCGAGCCGATAGCCGCTATCATCTGTTCGATGTACTGTTCTACGCCATTGGTAATCTCAGCTTCCGTGACCTCGACACTATCGGTGATAGCCTGGTTCAGGAACAACTTCTGTACCGCAATCTGCTCGGGTATCGAGCAGTCAGGGTCTCCAGACCAGCGCAGCCCCTCCTGCTCGCTCTGCAGGCGCATGGATTCTACATCCGACTTCAGGATAGCCTCATCACCAACGACCCATATCACTTCATCGACGATGGAGCGAAGGCTGTCGTTCTGGGCTTGCACCAATGACACCAGTGAAACCAGCAGCATCAGCAATACAACCTTTTTCTTATTCATGCTTATTGACAGTCTTTAATACGTCCTCATTCACAGTAAATGTATAGCGGCGACGCAGGTCAGCCACCCACTCGCGCTCCAACTCATCCTGCAAGTCAGCAGTCACCAGGCCACGCACATCGGCATAGTCCTCAGGAGTCTTCAGGAGTTTTCCGTAGGTAGCATCGATGGGAAAACCCTTCACGCTATCCACCTTGGCATCCTGCTTCTTGAACACCTCACGGTCTATCAGTGCATTATCGCCCTTCTTGAAGAGTCCCTTCTCCACACGGATGCGGAGAATAGAGTCATTGTTGAATGTCTTCCGCAAGGCTTCATTCCATTCGTCAAACTTCAACTTCTTCACGCAGTCGGCAACAGCCTTCACGTCCGACTGTACCTTCACATGATAGGCCATGCCCTTGAAGCGAGGCTCGTCCCACTTATACTTTTTCTTATTCTTCTTAAAGTAGTGTTCCAATGCGGCCTCGTCCTTGGCAGCCTTCTCCCAGACATGCTGGTTGCTGACCTCATAGAGCAGCAGTCCGTCATGATACTCCTTGATGAGGTAGCGCATGGACAAGTCGACAGCCGACAAGGAGTCAGCACGCATAGCCAGCAGACTCTCCTTGGTCAGCTGACCATTCGACTGCTTGACCATCGCCTCAATCTTGCGGTCAGAGATGCTGTTGCGCGCACCACGCTGTTCCAGGAACTTCATGATGTTCTCCTTGTGGAAGTCAAACGGTTCAAACTGCTTACGTTCCTTCATCAGGATGATGTGCCAGCCAAAGGGCGACAATACGGGTTTGCTCATCTCGCCAGGCTGCAGGGCAAAGGCAGCATCTTCAAACTCCTTCACCGTCTGATTCTTAGCAACCCATCCCAAGACACCGCCGTTACGTGCCGACCCCGTATCCTGCGACAGTTTTTTAGCCAGCGCTCCGAAGTCAGCACCAGCCTTCAACGCATCGTAGATAGAGTCAATGCGCTGTTTAGCGGTCTGCTGCTCAGCATCAGTAGCCTTCTGTGCCACACGGATAAGGATGTGCGCCGCACGCACCAGTCCGTCGGGACCGATACTCTTCACTGTCTCGTCATACACCTTATGCGCCTCTTCCAGCATGTCGTCGTCCGTCACAAAGGTGGGCACAATCTGCTGGTCGCGGTACTGGGCAAACTCTGACAAGAAAGCCTGTGTCGTATCAATATGAGCATCCAGTGCAGCCTGCACTTTGAGCTTATAGTTGATGAAGAGGTCTACATACTCTTCTACACTTTTCTTGTCAATGACGCCGTCAGTGTTATTCTTATTGTAAGAATATTCAAATTCCGAACGGGGGACAGGGGTTCCTGCCACCGTCATCACGACAGGGTCGTTAACAGACTGTGCCGTTGTCGTCAGGGCACTCAGCAGCCATGCTGCGAGAATCAGTTGCTTTTTCATTTAATCGTTAGGTCTTGAATAGTTGGGCGCCTCACTGGTAATGGTGATGTCATGCGGATGCGACTCGTTGACACCAGCATTGGTGATACGCGTAAACTTAGCATCATGCAGTCTCTCAATGGTCTGAGCACCACAGTAGCCCATGCCAGAACGCAGACCGCCCACCATCTGGTAGATAACTTCCTGAACGGTACCTTTGTAAGGAACGCGTCCGGCGATACCCTCTGGTACCAGCTTCTTGACATCCTTGGTGTCTGCCTGGAAATAGCGGTCCTTAGAACCGTGCTCCATAGCCTCCAGCGAACCCATGCCACGATAGCTCTTAAACTTACGGCCATTATAGATGATGGTGTCGCCAGGACTCTCTTCAGTACCTGCCACCAGAGAACCAATCATCACACAAGAGCCGCCAGCAGCAAGCGCCTTGACAATGTCGCCAGAATAGCGCAAACCACCATCAGCAATCAAGGGCACACCCGTACCCTGCAAAGCACTGTATACGTCATAGACGGCGCTCAGCTGGGGCACGCCCACACCTGCTACCACACGTGTCGTACAGATAGAACCCGGGCCGATACCTACCTTCACGGCGTCAGCACCATTCTCTACCAGCATCTTGGCAGCAGCACCAGTAGCGATGTTACCTACCACGATGTCGATGGAGGGGAACGAAGCCTTAGCCTCGCGGAGCTTCTCGATGACGCTCTTCGAATGGCCGTGAGCCGTATCAATGACGATAGCATCAACACCAGCATTTACCAGTGCCTGCATACGGTCCAGCGTGTCAACAGTCACACCTACGCCCGCAGCGACACGCAGACGACCCTTGTCATCCTTGCATGCCATGGGTTTGTCCTTGGCCTTGGTGATGTCCTTATAGGTGATAAGACCTACCAGGTGGTTATTCTTGTCTACCACTGGCAGCTTCTCGATTTTATTCTCTTGCAGAATCTGGGCAGCAGCAGCCAGGTCGGTCTGCTGATGGGTTGTCACGAGGTTCTCCTTGGTCATCACCTCGTCAATCTTCTTGTCCAGACGACGCTCGAAGCGCAGGTCGCGGTTGGTAACGATACCTACCAGAACGTTCTCTTCGTCCACCACAGGGATACCGCCAATATGGTATTCTGCCATAATCTCAAGGGCATCCTTCACTGTCGAACCACGACGAATGGTTACGGGGTCATAGATCATACCGTTCTCAGCACGCTTGACGATAGCCACCTCTCGGGCCTGGTTCTCGATAGACATATTCTTGTGGATTACACCGATACCTCCCTCGCGAGCAATAGCAATAGCCATCTGGCTCTCTGTAACGGTATCCATTGCTGCCGTTACGAAAGGTACATTCAACTCAATGTGACGAGAGAATCGAGTCTTCAACTCTACCGTCTTAGGCAACACCTCAGAATAAGCGGGAATCAACAGGACGTCGTCAAAAGTCAAGCCGTCCATTACAATTTTGTCTGCAATAAATGATGACATAAAAATAGTACTTTAAATTTTATTGCGTGCAAAATTACTCATTTTTTCTGAGACGGCAAGCGTTTTCACCTATTATTAATAGGATTTAACGTAACGCCAGCACTACCCTGCCCTGCTTGTCGGTAGACACGGTGACAGACATCTGCCCCTGTCGCCACAGTTTCTGGTTGGAAGAAACAAAACCATTCGTCTGCAGATCGCGGCAGATGGCGCCCATATCATCGTTGGCAGTCAGCGTGATAGCTGTGATAGTCTGTTTGCGACGCGACAAGGTGACAACGGCCGTATAGCCGTCCATGGTCATCGTTGCCACCACCTTTTTTGCTGTGGCCTTCCCTATCTGGTAGTCGTAGCTGCGCAGAATGTCCTGCGTACCCTTCAGGGTCTTGTCCTGAAGGAGCCTCACGCCCAGTCCCACCAGGTCGGTATGGTTACAAGGTGCTGCCAACCCATCGCTGATGGTTCGTGGCGCCGTCTCATATTCCTTATCTTCCATCTCCTGATAGGCCATCTCGTAGGCTTTGGCATCGTCGAGAGCGAAACTGATGCTATAACTGGTCGTCATCAAATTACGCTCATAGTGCATATTGACCGTTCCCAGACGACTCTGGATGGTATATGCCTCTCCCTGACTGTCCACAAACCCGTTGCCATAGACCTTCATCAGTTCTTTCTTCAGCGTGGCATAGCGCGCTCTGACCTCCTGTAATGATGAGTAGACGGTCTGGTCCTGCACATCTACGGCATAGACGCGTTCCGTCTGTTCCGAGACTGCCAGCGTCACCGTCGACTTGACTCCATAGACGTCACCCTCATAGTAGTAGGTCTTCGACGTCTGTTTGCCTTCGTTCTTGCGCTCTACGAAACCTTTTTGCAACAGCAGTTTCTCAAAACGGTCTGCCTTGATGCCCAAGGGTATCTGGAGAAAGGCGTTGCGGTTGTTACGGTTGTCCGCAAACGTGGCGACATCGGCCAGCGCTGCCTGTGCGTCGTCGTCGATAGCATCACGCTTGGCGGAACTCTTCTTTTCCGTCTTCGCCTTTTTCTTAAACAGTTTCTTAAACAGCTGTGCTTCTGCTGGCGTGGTCACAAAGGCCACTGCCAACAGTATCATAACAAGTTTCTTCATCGTTTCTAATTAGCCATTTCCGAAATGAACTTGATACGCACCAGACGTATCTCGTCCTCCGAGCAGTCTTGTCCCAACTCGTCGAGAGCAGCCTCTAACGAGTCGGTATCACTCTCAGCAAAGTAGTCGTAGATGTCGTCGATGCGGTCTTCGTCCATCACGTCTTCCAGGAAATAGTCGATATTCAGTTTGGTACCACTATATACAATAGCCTCCACCTCGTCGAGCAGTTCCTCAAATTCCAGGCCCTGTGCGGTAGCAATGTCGTCGAGGGCAATCTGGCGGTCGATGGCTTGAATTATCTTTACTTTTAGTATCGACTTCTTCGCCACCGTACGCACACGGAGGTCACTATGGCGGACTATCTCGTTCTCGTCGCAGTAGCGCTTGATAAGGTCAACGAACTCCTTGGCATAAGGCTGTTTCACCTTACCCTCTCCCACACCCTGGATATTCTTCAGTTCCTCCAGGGTAACGGGGTAGTCGGTAGCCATCTGTTCGATGCTGACATCTTGGAAGATGACATACGGTGGACGTTCCATCTTCTTGCTGACCTTCTTTCGCAGGTCTTTCAGCATTGCGTTGAGCGTGGGGTCAAGGGCACTGCTTCCCACCTCATGGTCCGAGCCACTCTCGTAATCCTCCGAGAACTCGTTGTCCTCGACAATCATGAAGGTCGTCGGGTTTTTGATAAATTTCTTACCCGCAGCCGTCAGCTTCAGCAGTCCGTAGTTCTCTACGTCCTTCCTCAGATAGCCGGCGATGAGTGCCTGCCGGATGACTGGATTCCAGTGCTTGGGGTTGTCGTCTTCACCAGCACCAAACAGTTCCTGGTTCTGATGCTTGTGGGCCAGAATCTCTTCCGTCTCCTTGCCCTCTACGAAGTCAATGATATAGTCTGCGCGGAAGTTCTCCTTCAGTGCCTGCACAGCCTGCAGCACGATGACGAGCTGCTTCTCAGCCTCAATCTTCGTCTTCGGATGCAGACAGTTGTCGCAGTTATGGCAGTTGTCGGGTGCATACTCCTCACCGAAATAGTGCAACAGCATCTTACGGCGACAGACAGATGTCTCTGCGTAGGCTGCTGTCTCAGCCAGCAGTTGTCGGCCGATGTCCTGTTCGGCAACAGGTTTGCCCTCCATAAACTTATCCAGCTTCTGCAAGTCTTTTTGGGCATAGAAGGTGATGCACATACCCTCGCCGCCGTCACGTCCTGCACGTCCCGTCTCCTGGTAGTAGCCCTCCAGCGACTTCGGAATGTCGTAGTGGATGACAAAACGCACGTCGGGCTTGTCAATACCCATGCCGAAGGCGATGGTAGCCACGATGACGTCAATCTCCTCCATCAGGAAGTCATCCTGTGTCTGCGAGCGCAGTGCCGACTCCAGACCTGCATGGTAGGGAGCCGCCTTGATGTCGTTAGCCTTCAGTATCTCTGCCAGTTCCTCCACCTTCTTACGCGACAGACAGTAGATGATGCCGCTCTTTCCCGGGTGCTGCTTGATGAATTTGATGATGTCCTTGTCCACATCCACCGTCTTGGGGCGCACCTCATAGTACAGGTTCGGGCGGTTGAACGAGCTCTTGAACTCTGTGGCATCTATGATGCCTAAGTTCTTCTTGATATCTGTGCGCACCTTGTCTGTCGCCGTGGCTGTCAGCGCAATGATTGGTGCCAGCCCTATCTCATTGATAATAGGACGGATGCGGCGATATTCAGGGCGGAAGTCATGACCCCACTCTGAGATACAGTGCGCCTCGTCGATGGCGTAGAACGATATCTTTGCCTGTTTCAAGAACTCCACATTGTCTTCCTTTGTCAGCGACTCAGGAGCAACATACAACAGTTTGGTTCGTCCCGACATGATGTCGGCCTTCACCTGGTCGATAGCCGTCTTGTTCAGCGACGAATTCAGATAGTGTGCTGTTCCCACGTCACTCATCGAACTGATGACGTCCACCTGATTCTTCATCAGGGCTATCAGCGGAGAAATGACGATGGCCGTACCGTCCATCAACAGCGACGGCAACTGGTAGCACAACGACTTACCGCCACCTGTAGGCATCAGTACGAATGTATCTTTGCCGTCGAGCACGTTCTGCACGATGGCTTCCTGGTCGCCTTTGAACTTGTCAAAGCCGAAATACTTCTTCAGTGCCTCTGTCAGGTTTTGCTTTTCTTTTGCCATAGGCTTCAATCAATGGTTATTGAAGGTGTGACTGGTCAAGTTGCTTCTGGGCATACTCTCTCGACACCTCAAAGGATTTTGTCTTTTTCGAAGGAGTCTCAAACATCGCATCCATCATGATATTCTCCACGATGGAGCGCAGTCCGCGAGCTCCCAGTTTATACTCTACTGCCTTGTCGACAATCAGGTCGAGGGCCTCCTGCGAGAAGTTCAGCGTGATGCCGTCCATCTGAAACAGTTTGACATACTGCTTCACGATAGAGTTCTTGGGCTCCGTGAGAATACGCGTCAGCGCCTTGCGGTCCAGCGGATTCAGATAGGTGAGCACAGGCAGTCGACCAATAATCTCGGGTATCAGTCCAAACGACTTCAGGTCTTGTGGCTGTATATATTGCATCAAGTCGTTCTTGTCAATTTTGCGGACATTCTGCACCGAGTTGTAACCCACCACATGGGTATTCAGACGCTGCGCAATCTTACGCTCGATGCCGTCGAAGGCACCACCGCAGATAAACAGGATGTTGTGCGTGTCGATATGGATATACTCCTGGTCGGGGTGCTTACGACCACCCTGTGGCGGCACGTTGACGATGGTACCCTCCAACAGTTTGAGCAGTCCCTGCTGCACGCCCTCACCACTGACGTCACGCGTAATGGAGGGGTTGTCCGACTTACGGGCTATCTTGTCTATCTCGTCCACGAAGACGATGCCGCGCTGGGCAGCCTCTACATTATAGTCAGCCACCTGCAGCAGACGGGAGAGGATGCTCTCCACATCTTCACCCACATAGCCAGCCTCCGTGAATACGGTAGCGTCGACGATGGTAAACGGCACGTCCAGCATCTTGGCGATGGTGCGGGCCAGCAGCGTCTTGCCAGTACCCGTCGAACCCACCATGATGATATTCGACTTCTCAATCTCTACGCCGTCAGCATCCTTAGGCTGCTGCAGACGCTTATAATGGTTGTAGACGGCCACAGAGAGATAGCGCTTGGCCTCGTCCTGTCCGATGACATACTGGTCAAGATGTTCCTTAATCTCCTTGGGCTTGGGGATGCGCTTGGTCTTGAAGTCTGGCTCTTTGGGTTTGGCAGCACCAAAACCATTAGCCATCGCCACCTGATAAGCCTGGGCGGCGCAGTCTTCACAGATGCAGCCATCCACACCCGTTATCAGGAGTCGCACCTCACTCTCGGAGCGTCCACAGAAATTACATTTTTTCTTTGCCATTCTTTACAATAGTAGGGAATTCTACTTCTTTGTCAACACCTGGTCAATCATACCATACTCCTTGGCCTCCTCTGCGGTCATCCAGTAGTTACGGTCGGAGTCGTTCCACACCTTGTCGTATGGGGTATGCGAGTGTTCAGAGATGATGGTATAGAGTTCCTTCTTAAACTTCATAATCTCCTTGGCCTCAATCTCGATATCCGAAGCCTGACCCTGTACACCACCCAACGGCTGGTGAATCATCACACGACTGTGGGGCAGTGCCGAGCGCTTGCCCTCTGCGCCTGCTACGAGCAGCACGGCAGCCATCGAGGCAGCCATACCCGTACAGATGGTGGCGACATCGCTGGAGATAAACTGCATGGTGTCATAGATGCCCAGACCAGCAGTCACGCTGCCACCAGGCGAGTTGAGGTAGATGCTGATGTCCTTCCCCGAGTCTACCGAGTCCAGATAGAGCAGCTGTGCCTGCAGCGTGTTGGCGGTATAGTCGTCAATCTGTGTGCCGAGGAAGATGATGCGGTCCATCATCAGACGTGAGAACACGTCCATCTGGGTCACGTTCAACTGGCGCTCCTCCAGGATATATGGATTGAGATACTGAGCCTGTGCACTCATCACTTCGTCGAGTACAAGACCGTTGATTCCAAGGTGCTTGGTAGCGTATTTTCTAAAATCGTTGTTCATAATATATCACTAAGTAGATACAAAATTACAAAAAAAAGTCGGAATGCAATACATTCCGGCTCTTTTTTTGGTTAAAGAATTATAATTTACCATTAGCCAATAGCTAACTGCTAATAGCTAACAGCTCTTTACTTCTCCTGCAGCATCTTCTGGAAGTCTTCCATCGAGATTTCTTTCTCGTCGAGCTTGACAACGTTCTTCAGTGCTGCGGTGAGCTTCACGTCAACGGCACGGTCTACCAGTCCGTCTACGTTCTCGCGCTTCTTCAGCATCTCCTGAGCGTAGTTCTCCAGATAGTCATCGGGGATGTTTGACATGCCATACTGTGCAAACTGAGCACGTGCGGCCTCCTTAGCAGTCTCCTTCAGGTCAGCATCCTCAATTTTGATGCCCTGAGCGCTTACCAGCTGCTCCTTGATGAGGTGCCAAGCCAGCTCCTTGATGCTGGCGTCGAAGTTCTTCTCGACGAAGTCAGCACCCTTGTCCTTGTTGTTGTTCAGCATGACGCGCTTCAGCAGAGCCTCGGGGAATGCCAGCTTGCCTACCTTCTTCTCCATGTGCGCACGCACGTCGAGCAGGAACTTATAGTCGCTGTCTGTCTTGAACTGCTGACTGATCTGGTCGGCAATCTTCTGACGGAACTCTTTCTCGTTCTTGACGGTACCCTCGCCGAAGGTCTGGTCGAACAGTTCCTTGTTGACGTCAGCCTTCACGAAGCGTGAAATCTCGGTAATCTGGAAGGTGAAGTCACCAGTGTGCTCACCCACCTTCTCCTTGTCAATCTTCATCATGGCAGCAACCTCTACGTCGCTCTCAGGATAAGCCTTGCGGGGGTTCCAGGTGATGACGTCACCCAGCTTGCTGCCGTCGAAGAGCTTCTTCTGGTCCTCTACCTTGATATACTGAGGCATCAGCACGCAGTCAGCCACTTCAATGCCGCCCTCTACGCCTACCTCGCGAAGGTCACCCTTCAGCATGTCGCGCTGCTCGGGGTCGAAGTTCTCTACCTTGTCGTAGTGACCTGCACGACTCTGGTACATCTCTACCTGCTGGTCGATGAGCTTGTCGTCAACGGTGATATTGTAGTAGGGAACCTTGTCCTTGCCGCTCAGCTTGGCCTCGAACTCGGGAGCCACAGCGATGTCGAACTTGAATACCAGAGGCTGGTCGCTCTCAAAGTCGAGCTGAGCCTGCTGCTCGCTGGGGAGGGGTTCACCCAGCATATGAATCTTATTGTCCTGCACATAACCATAGAGCTTTTCTCCCAGCAGCTTGTTAACCACGTCAACCTTGACGCTGGTACCAAACTGGCGCTTGATCATGCCCATAGGAGCCTGACCAGGGCGGAATCCGGGAATCTGTGCACGCTTGCGATAGTCTTTCAGAGTCTTCTCGACTTCTGGCTGATAGTCAGCCGTCTCCAGGGTGATAGTCATCAGACCATTCACCTTATCAGGAGCTTCAAATTGAATATTCATCTTCTTTTATACCTTATTAATTATATATATAATCGTTTTGAGCGTGCAAAGGTACAAAGAAAAGTGAAGAATGAAGAATGAAGAATGAAGAATTTGCTGCCGCCTTGTTATTTTTTAACGTTTGGCGCTCCATTCTTCACTCTTCACTCTTAGCTGTTAGCTGTTGGCTGTTAGCTGTTAGCTCTAAACTCTTAACTCTTAACTCTTAACTCATCACTCATCGCTCTCCTCTTCTGCCTTTCGCTGTTCCTCCAAAAGCGAGAAGTCCTTTTGGCGCAGCACGAACGATTCGGTGAGGTAGTTTTTGCGCACCACGGGGTTGGCAGCCAGTTCCTCAGGCGAGCCATGAAACAGGATGCGACCTTCGAAGAGCAGATAGGCACGGTTGGTGATACACAGCGTATCCTCCACGTTATGGTCGGTAATCAGAATACCGATGTTCAGGTCTTTCAGCTTCCACACGATAAACTGGATGTCCTCCACAGCGATGGGGTCCACACCAGCAAACGGTTCGTCGAGCATGATGAACTTGGGTTCGATGGCCAGACAGCGGGCTATCTCCGTACGACGGCGCTCGCCACCGCTGAGCTGGTCGCCCTTGTTCTTGCGCACCTTCTGCAGACGGAACTCCTTGATCAGGCTCTCCAACTTCTCCAGCTGATACTCGCGGGGCTTACCCGTCATCTCCAGCACAGAGAGGATGTTGTCCTCTACCGACATCTTACGGAACACGGAGGCCTCCTGCGCCAGATAGCCGATGCCGGCACGGGCACGCTTGTAGACGGGATAGGTCGTCACCTCCTCGTCACCCAGGTAGATGTGTCCCTCGTTGGGCACGATGAGTCCTGTGGTCATATAGAACGAGGTGGTCTTTCCTGCACCGTTGGGGCCCAGCAGACCTACTATCTCGCCCTGCTTCACATCAAACGACACATCGTTCACCACCGTACGTTTTCCGTAGCGTTTCACCAGTCCCTCGGTGCGCAGCACCAAGCGCTCAGGCTCCATAATCTTATTCTGTTCGTCCATAATCGGCTACAAAGGTAGTGCAAACAAAGCGAAAATCAAAACAAATAAGGATATTTTTGCTATTCTACTTTGCGGCAACCGGTTGCAAGTCGACCCACTGGCCCTTATGATTTTCCTGCACCAGACGGGCTTTCTTCACCTGCAACAGCGCTGGCAACTCGTTGAAGTGGCCGTCTGTTGACGAGGCATCGAGATAGAGGTTACCCTTCGGCATCACCACACCCACGATGAAGGTGGTGTACTTCCTGATGGCGGCAAAGTCGGTCGTCAGCGCTCCCTGGTCGCGTGTCCTCAGCAGGACGGGGACGGCCTTGAGTCCGGCATCGTTCAGTGCCTGCAACAGCAGCATGTTGATGTCCACATTCGAACCGCCGTGGTTCTTCAGCGTCTCTTCTGCGTCGGCAGGACTCAGCTCGTAGCGCCCGTTCCACTGCACCTGACCCATCACCAGCTTCACGACAGCGTCGGCACGCTGACGCAGGTCGGCAATCTCGTTCACCTTGGCATCCTTCAGTTGCTGAAGCAGCGGACTGTGGTCGTTGAGTTGCTTGCCCAGATCCTCCGACTTCAGTATCTTCTCGTCAATATTCTCCCATGTCGTCGAGCAGTCTACCACTGCCGCACCGCGCATGCTGTAGTGCTTGACATAGGCACTAATACCAGCACAGTTGTCCTGCATGCTCCATACGCCGTCGCCAGGTTTCACGCTCTTCAGATTACGTCCCACACATATATAGTGGTTTGAAGGAACGATGGTAGGGGCAGCCAGCGGATCGCTTTCCAGCTTATACCTCATACTACCTGATTCACAAGTAGATATTAGGCGCTGAATGCCGTGCTCTTCCAGCTCAAACAACAGATATCTGGGGATATTCATGTCCAGCTTGGCATAAGCCACAGGAATCTCGCGCTGTGCAAACCAGTCGTGCAACAACCAGAACAGCTCGCTATGCAGCGTGTATTCATATTCTATCACCGTACCTTCCTGCACGTCAGGAATGGTAAATTCCACCTGATAGTGCTGGTCGTCAATCTTCGTTTCTGCGATGTCACCTTTCTTCAGAGCGCTCTTCACCACCTTGCTGCCCTTCAGATTATAGGCCGTAGCCTTCAGGTCCTCGATGCTCTCCTCTGAATAGCGGTCCAGGTCGGAAGTTGTCATGGCACCAGCCTGTTCGTCAAACGACGAGCTGACACTGTTATTCTCAGTAGCACTCACTTTCAACACCAACTTGGAGCTACTGTTACTATTGTCAATGGGCGTACTCTTCAGATAAGGTATGACCACCTTGGCATAGCGTGCGCCCTCTGGCTTCAGCACCTTGATGCGCACCTTTTCTTTGTAGTCCACCAGATAACCCGTTTGCTGGATGGTGTATTCCACGTCCGTCAGTCTGCACAGCACCACAGCGTCGGCGTCGGGCTCTGCCTCGTACGTCGTCATCTGCATCTCGGCCTTGGTGGGCTTTCCAAATTTCATGTTAATTGCGTTCTGAGCTACAGCCGTATATATGGGACATAGCAGTAAAACAAGTAGATTTACAATGTTTAGTTTCATAATCGGTGTTGAGTTATCCGTAGTTATTTACAAAATTCGACTGCAAAGATACGTATTTTTTTCATTTTTCATCTTTAATTTTTAATTTTTTAGTAACTTTGCACGCGAATATGGTTACTAAACTCATTTATAATGCGCTGACGACGCTGGGCAAGTTCATGCTACTCATGGGAAGGACATTCTCCATTCCAGAGCGTTTCCGCATGTTCTGGAAACAGTATGTCAAGGAGATGGCCCAGCTGGGCATCAACTCCATCGGCATCGTACTGCTCATCTCGTTCTTCATCGGTGCCGTCATCTGCATCCAGATGAAGCTGAACATCCAGTCGCCCTGGATGCCACGCTGGGTCAGCGGCTACACGACGCGCGAAATCATGCTGCTGGAGTTCTCGAGCAGCATCATGTGTCTGATACTGGCGGGCAAGGTGGGCTCTAACATCGCCTCCGAGATTGGCACCATGCGTGTCACGCAGCAGATTGACGCCCTCGACATCATGGGTGTCAACTCAGCCTGCTATCTGATACTGCCCAAGATACTGGGCATGCTGACCATCATGCCGCTACTGGTCATCTTCTCCAGTGCTATGGGCATCATGGGAGCCTACGGCACGGCATACATCGGCCACATCATCGTCCCCGACGACCTCACGCTGGGCCTGCAGCACGACTTCAAGTCGTGGTTCGTCTGGATGTCCATCATCAAGAGCATGTTCTTCGCCTTCATCATCTCGGCAGTACCCTCCTATTTCGGCTACACCGTAGAGGGCGGCAGCGTGAATGTGGGTAAGGCCTCCACGGACGCGGTGGTTTGTTCCAGCGTACTGATACTGTTCAGCGACGTCTTCTTAACACAGCTACTATCATGATTGAAGTCAAGAACCTATATAAGAGTTTTGATGAGAAAGAGGTGCTGAAAGGCATCAATACCGTCTTTGAGGACGGCAAGATAAACCTCATCATCGGACAGAGCGGCTCGGGTAAGACGGTGCTCATGAAGAACCTCGTGGGACTCTTCGAACCCACCAGCGGACAGATACTCTACGACGGACGTGACTTCGTACAGATGTCGAAGAAGGAGAAGGTGCTCATGCGCCGCGAGATGGGCATGATATTCCAGTCGGCAGCACTCTTCGACTCGCTGTCGGTACTGGAGAACGTCATGTTCCCGCTGGACATGTTCTCCAACATGACGCTCCGCGAGCGCACCAAGCGCGCCATGTACTGTCTGGAGCGTGTCAACCTGGTAGGTGCCGAAAGCAAGTTCCCTGGCGAAATCAGCGGTGGCATGCAGAAGCGTGTGGCCATTGCCCGCGCCATCGCCATGAATCCGAAGTACCTGTTTTGCGACGAGCCCAACAGCGGACTGGACCCCAAGACCTCGCTGGTCATCGACGACCTGCTGCACTCCATCACGCGCGAATTCAACATGACGACCATCATCAACACCCACGACATGAACTCGGTGATGGGCATCGGCGAGAACATCGTCTACATCTACGAGGGCCACAAGGAGTGGCAGGGCAACTCCTCGCAAATCATGAACTCCACCAACAAGCGCCTCACCGACTTCATCTTCGCCAGCGACCTGCTGAAGGAGATGCGCGAAGCCGTCACCAAGGGGAAATAAAGAAGAAAGGGCACAAAAGGTTAGTCCCTTTGCGCCCTTCTTGTTTACTTACAGCTGGATACTCCCAGCGTGGTCGTCAGTGCCGTCAGCACTGTCACGATGACCTGAATCACCGTCTTCCAAAATTCCTTGTTTTTCATTCGCCGCCCTCCTGATCCTTATCCACCTTGTTCTCAGGCAGCTCTTCGCACTTCACACCGTGCAGGAACTGCTTCACGCGGTTGCCAGCCTGGTCGTGGCTACGCTCGGGGGTGAATACCACATGCATGCCCTCGATGTTGTCGGTGATGGTGAAGGCCTTGGCAGAGCGGGCGCCCTTGCAGTTCAGGCCGATTTTGAACGAGCCGAAGCCGTCGAGCTTCACACGCTTGGAGTCCTGCATCTGGTCCTTCATGACCTCCACCAGCTCCTCGATGACGGCCATGACGATGGGTACGGCACGGGCATACCACTTGCCGCTGCGATTCGTTCCTACGCTCTGATCCTGATGCAATCTGAATAATACACTCATAATGATTTGAATTTTTTAGTTAAACATAGGGTTTTTGTATCGGTTTCCGGTTACCTTTTTACGAGTACAAAGTTACTAAATTTTTGCCCGAAATCCAAGGTTTTCCCCCACGGCGTCATGTTAAATAATGTGAATACGGAAATACAGCTAATACGCAAAAAAATACAGCTAATACAGTCGCGTATTAGCTGTATCTGTGGTGCTACTACAGCTGTCTCGCTCCCGTATTAGCTGTATAACTCGGAGTAGATTAACAAAAACCATAAAAACCCTTTTGTCCTGGTCGAGACTACGTCTCTGATGCTGTGTCTGTTTGCTTTGCCTAGTGAGCCAGCTCACTGCCAAACCCTACAGCCCCACCATCCATCCCCAAGGGGATTCCAACCAGGCCAAAAGAAAAACCCCGGTTCTTCGAACCTCAAAAAACAGGCTGCGCCTCACTTGTTTTACGAACACGGATAACTCGGATGACACGGATTGTTTTTTATAGCCGAGGCGATCCCAATATATATCCTCCGCGCTCTTCAAAGCCCCCCTCCTTGGGAGGGGCTGGGGGAGGTTCTGACTTTGTTTTTTAGGACCGCGAGGTCCGTGGTTTTTCCTTGATGAGAAAGGAGTCCCCGTAGGGGTCATGGTGTCAGTGGTTAGACTGCTGTGAGCTTGCTCACGAAGCAGGATGGGCGCTGATAGCATGAGGACTCGTTAGAGTCTCCTTTCTCTTCAAGGGGTTTTTCAGGTTTTTGTTTAATAATCAGGGTACACGGTAATTAAAGATGGCCTGGTGGCGGTTGCGC
>OMQN01000061.1 GCA_900313235.1 uncultured Prevotellaceae bacterium
CATTTCGCAACAGGCCGTAAAGGACGTTGCAAAGAGTCGACGGCGCCAGTCGCAATTAAAGCGGAACAGGGTGCGGATGTAACTGATGCGAGTAACATCGTTGTCCTGGCGGAAATCCACCAACACCGACAACTCCTTAGGACGGAAGCGCACACCCAGCGGTTTCTTGACCAGCATCATCTGTGTAGCCTTGTTGCGGTCTTTCATGTCCAGCTCCAATTCTGCACGGGTGAAAGCCAGCGTCTCCTGATCAATATACAGTTTCCCGAAATAGAGTGCATAGGGCATGATTCGCCGTGGACGGATGCTTACAACATACTGATGACGGTCCCCAATGATTGTCGGCACCTCCATCTGCATTTGGTAGCAGTCCAGATCCTCTTCATTCAACAGCAGATCACGCTGTTTGACAATATCCAACTGGATGGGCAGCACGGGGCCACCCGTAACCTTGACACTCAGCGTATCGCCCTTGCGCGGACTCAGCAGGCGACGTCCCTTACGGATAGCCACACGGTCGTCGACATTTTCCCGATAGGCATAGGACGACTTATACATGTCCACAACTCCCTCAGCTATCATGATATATTTTTGTCGCTTCTGTGCCGTTTCCCGATAGAAGCAATGGAACAGCTCCGGATGCTGGCTATAGTTTTGGGGAATCTTGCTGATGGCAGCCTTTACCATTTCACGGGCATTCGTGTTCATAACCAGCACCTCCTGCAATTGGATGGTTGCCGGACTCAGACTGATGCGCAACTCCCCGTCCTGCACCTGATCCAGTCGCACATGCCGGGCACGAAAACCCACATTCGACACAGTTATTGCCTTCAGCTCCGATTCCGCCTTTAACACAAAGTATCCATCACCATTTGTCACCACGGTATGGCCGCCACCCGTCACGCTGGCGCCCACCAACACCTTACCAGTAGTATGGTCAAACACCTTACCACTCACCTGTTTAGTCGTCTGCGCACTAATGGCCAGCACGACAAGCATCGTCAATAATCCTATGGATAATAACCTCCTCATCGCCGTCTCCTTCCGTGAGTCATCTTTAGTTGTTCTTGTGTGCACTGCAAAGATAGCGTTTATTTCAGAACAAAACAAATTATTCTGTATCTTTTTGTTGAGCACACATAAAGCCTCCACATGACACGGGTGTGGCGGAGTTACTTCACGAAGACTTTGCGAGTGGTGCCATCAGGCTGGCGCACGATGTTCAAGCCGCGCGACAGGTGCTGACGGACGTTGCCTTGCAGGTCATAGATATGGTCCGCGGCGGCGTGGTTGTCATGGATGGTATGTATTGGGGTGAGTTGATCGTCAAGACGGACCTGTGCAGACAGCAGTTCTGCATGGATGGTCTCGGTGAAGAGGTTCACGCGGATGCGGTAGACACCTGGTGTAACGACCCGCCACTTGGTGTCGTCGCCACCCGTGCGCAGCTGTGCAGCCTCGAGGATATCCTCGTCGTTGACAAAGGGATGGAGCTCACGCGGTCCCCATGTCATCTGACCCTCTAACTTGAAACGGCCAGGTTCTACGACGTTGTCGTAGATGCCCAACTCGCCCGTCCACTCAAAGACGTAAGGGTCTTCATGGTCGCGGACAAAGGGTAGCATGTTGTCGCGCTTCCACTCGTCCTTGTCGGAGCCACCTGGAAAGGCGCTACCCGCAATGAGCAACTCGTTCCACGGCAGGAAGAGTTCGCCACGAACCGTTTTGGCAGCGGTATCGACGATGAAGCGGTAGGTATCCTCACTAAACGGCACTACCCAGCCGGCACTGTTCTTATCGGTGGTAAGGGTGTAAGAGAGTCCATAGTTGATGAGGTAGCTGTCGACCAGCTTAGGAGTCAGGAACTGGGTAACACCCTCCTGATATGTGGGGGTAGTCATCAGTTGCAGTTCACCCTCGGCAAGGGCGCCAGCAAAACGGAACTTGCCATCAGGACGCAACACCAATTGGCAGGGACCATCAGGCAGTGCTGTACCTGTAGCCCACAGCTGAGTCTGGCACTGGGATGTGCTACACACAAGGGTTAACAGGAATAATAATATACTTCTAATCATATTATAAGACGACTTTGTGGTTAGTGACACGGCCATCGGACCATACACGACGGACAATGCAGGGAGTAGCGGGTTGGACGGTCTGCAGCGGACGACCTTGCAGGTCGTAGTAGTGTTCAGACTGCAACTTGCGACTGTCAACCTCATGGATGCCTGTCGCAGCACGCTGCACCTTAACTGTGACGGCCTCGTCGCAAGAGGTGGCGGGGAGGTTGACGGTGAGTTCTCGAAGCTCAGCATCGTAGCTCCAGCTGTCGACTGCCACATCGTTGACAGACACAGACTGCGGCATGTCTTCTGACAAGAAGCGCACCTGATAGGAGCGCTCAGAGAGCATGCCGTTGAAATGGCCCTGACGAGGGGCGATGGTCAACAGCAGCTGATGGTCGTTGCGCTGCTGACGAATCAGCGTCGTCGTAAAGCCGTCGGTGGTATAGTTCTGCGTGTCGCCCTCATCCTCGTAGAGCGAGGTCTCGCCATCGGCACCAGGCACCACGAGGAGGTGCAACTCGGTGGGGCGCGTCTTGAGGTTGTCTACCAAGGGATTGCAGGGAACGATGGCTCCGGCACGATAGAAATAAGGTATCTCCTCCTGCCCATACCAGTCGCTGAGAGTCTGCGAACCCGGTACCAAGGTACCACGGCAGACGTCAAACCACTGGCCTTCGGGCAGCCACGTCTGGTGATATGCCATGCCCTCGTTCTCAGCGGCCGTCACCACGGGCGATACCAGGATGTCGTCGCCAAACATATACTCCTGTTCAGCACGGTAGGACTCGTTAGCCTCGGGCCACTCGTAGTAGAGCGGACGACAGATGCTGATGCCCGTATCGTAAGCCTGACGGGCAGCGGTATAGATGTAGGGCATGAGCTGGTAGCGCAGGTTGACACACTTCAGCATGGAAGGGAAGTTCTCGTACTTCCAGATGCGGCGTTCATTGCCTGCCTGGCTGGCACCATGGGTGCGGAAGATGGGCGAGAAGACGCCAAACTGCAGCCAGCGCAGCATCAACTCCGGGTTGGGGTCTCCCAGTTGCATATGACCACCAAGGTCGTGGCCCCAATAGCCAAAGCAGACATTAGAAGCGGTGGCGGTGAAGTAAGGCTGGAAAGCCAGCGAGCCGAAGGTGCCATAGGTATCTCCCGAGAAGCCGATGGGATAGCGGTGTGAGCCCAGTCCACCCCAGCGGTGGAAGATGAGGGGGCGGCGGTCGGTACGGTTCTGGAGCATGTCATTATAGAACACGTGGTTGCACCAAAAAGTCTCTCCCAGTCCGTTGATATACTGGCTCGTCAGGTTCTGTTGCCAGTCGAGCCACCAGAAGTCGACGCCCTGACGTTCGCGCTCGCGGATGATGTGCTTAAACATAGAGCGGTAGAAGGTAGAGTCCTCCAACTGCCAGGGCACACGGTCTGCTGTGGCGGGGAGTCCCATGTCGTCGCGAATCTCGGCAAAATGGTCTTCATAGCTGGCTACACCGTCGGCAGGATGCAGGTTCAGGCTGACCTTCAATCCCTGCTGGTGCATCCAACGTATCAATCCATCGGGATTGGATATCAGGTTGCGGTTCCACGTCCACCCCGTCCAGCCGTCCAAGTGCCAGTCCATATCCATAATCATCACGTCGATAGGGATATCGTTCTGCTTGATTTCGTTGGTGAGGTTCATGAAGTCGCTCTGCGAGTAGCGCTGATACTTGCTGTACCAGTAGCCCAGCGCATAGAGGGGCGGCATGGGCTGGCGTCCGGCAATCTTGATGTAGTCGCCAATGGCCTTCTTGTACTGATGACCATAACCCATGAAGTAGAGGTCGAGGGCATTACGGTCAATGGGTTCAGCTACCCAGTCGATGCCATCCACCTGCTTGTCGAAGGCAAACGTCGTAGACCCGTCGCCACGCTTGGTGGCAGGCGACTCGTCGACAACCGCCCAGCCGGCACGCGAGATGACACCATCCTCAAGGTCTCCACGCTGGTTGTCGCCACTGGCTGTGTCGAGGGTACGCTTGGTGCCTTTCAGGTTCAGCGCATCCTCCTTGCCAGGATACCATATAACCTGACGACCTCCCACCTTCATGGTGATATGAAGATTGTCGGGTTTCTTGTATTGCGGTGATATGATGCTGTTCTTCTTATAGCAGAGTGTCAGCGCCTCGGTCTCGATATAGAGATAGCCGTTCTCTTCGCGCGTGCTGTAGGCAGGTACAGGCAGTCGACGGTTGATGACGGCAAAAGTGGCACGGTCTTCAAACTTCGCCGACGAGCTGTACTGGATACGTATCATCTCAGGCGTCAGCACGGTGAAGCGCGCCCTTCCTACAGTGACTACTGCGGCAGGATCAGCGACAGGATCAGAAACGACGGTCTCTGCCGACAGCCGCACGAAGCAGCATGTCAGCAGAGCCATCAAAAGAATAAACGTTCTCACTTTACAACAATCTTTCTGCCGTTCTTGACATAGATACCCTTACGCATAGAGGCAGCAGACACCTTGCGACCCTGCAGGTCGAAGTACTGACCGTCAGCGATAGACTGCTGGCGCTTAGTTTCGTTGATGCCTGTACCATTGGGGTTATAGAGGATAGGATGACCGTCGGCAGCCTCGTACCAGACGCCAGGAGCAGCCTCAGAGAGTGCCTGGAAGATGATGCCGTTGGTGAAGTCTTCGATAGGACTTACGGGCAGTGCGGGCCAGTCGGTCACAGGGTCGAAGCAGTTGGTAATCTGGATATTGTTACCACGGGCAAAGGACTCACCATTGGTGACAGCACCCATGTTATAGCAGTTGGTGACAATAGCGTCGTTGCCAAACCAGCCTGACAGACCGCCAGCCTCCCAGCCAGAGGTGATATCGCCAACGTTGTAGCAGTTGATGAGGGTCAGCTTCAAATCGCCAGAAACGTTGCAGCCCACCATAGCACCAGCATTCTGAGCGACAGAGGTGACGTTACCCTCGTTGCCGAGCTGAGAGAGGAAAGCTTCACCATTTCCACTGGCACGACCGATGAAAGCACCTACGAAGTTCTTACCACGGATGCTGCAGCTATTGTCGATGGTGATGCCAGAAATCTGAGCACCAGCAGTGATATCGCGGAAGAAGCCTACGTTAGCCTCCTCGGGCATGTCGATGGTCAGGTTCTTGATGAGGTGGTTCTGACCTTCGAAGATACCGGAATAAGGATGGTTGTTGTCACCAATACCAGGATAGTCGATGACCTCAGCCATATCGATGTCGGCCATGAGTTGTGCGTTGGCACTCTGATTCAGCTTGGTTGTATAGTGAGCAAACCAGAAGAGGTGCTTGTCGGCAGACAGCTGATAGAAGCCCTCAACGGGAGTGAGGAAGTCGGGGTTGACAGCGTTACACTTCTCGCAGAGACCCCATTCGGTGAAGGTGTGAGGAGCAATGTTGCCACCAACAGTATTGCTATAGGTAACAGAGCTGCCAGCAATAGGTGTGATGCCATCGCAGTCGAGGTTACCGTTGGCATAGACCACAGCGGTGCCGAAGGGTACGGGGTGGTCCTCAGTACCGATAACCTGATACCATGCTACGTCGTCGCTCTGCTTGCCATTGAGCAGGTAAGCCAGCGCACCACTTGTCTCTGATAAACGTTCTCACCCTGAACATCGTCGCGACGCCACAAACCTTCGCCATCGTTGACGAGACCTGTGCTGTAGCAGTTCTTGATGGTTGACTTAGAGCTACCCATCCATGCGCAGATACCAGCACTCTCCGTAGAGCCGCTGATAGTACCTAGGTTGTAGCAGTTCAGAATGTGAACCTCACGCTCAGAGCAGCCAATGATACCTGCTGAGTTCACATCAGAGCCATTGATGTTGGCTTCGTTACCACAGTTGCGAACGATAACACCGTCACCCCAGACGTGACCCAGAATACCTGCTGTCCACTTGGTACCAACGATGGTGCATGATTTGTCGATGATGACGTTCTCAATAATAGCAGGACCAACAGCCTGACCGAAGAGTGCCTGGTTGACCTTGTCAGCATTGGTTTTCAGATTGAGGATGCGGTGACCCTGTCCGTCGAAGTGGCCCTTGAAGTCCATGCCATCCTGACCAATAGGAGTAAAGGCCAGACCCTGCATGTCGATATCAGCAGTCAGTTTGGCATTGGAAGCACCCTGACCGATACTATTAATCATATAGGCAAACCAGTTGAGCTCGTAGCCGTCAGCAAGGCTATAGAAACCTTCTTCGTCAGCTGTCAGGAAGTTCTCCTGCCACTTGTTACATACGGTGCAGAAACCATGAGCATACTGGTGCTCGTCGACCGAGCTACCCTCGTGATTAGAGAAGGTAACATCAGTGCCTGCCTTCGGAGTAATACCGTCGCATTGAAGGGCACCATTAGCATAGACCAAAGCATGGTCTGGCAGGAAGGTAGGCATAGCATCCTTGTTGTTGCCCTCCAGGTTCTGGCGCCAAACACCAGCGTCCTGCTTGCCGTTCAGCATGAAGGCCAGCTTGCCAGAGGTGAGGTCGCCACCTTCGACATCGATAACCTCAGCACCCTGTGCATCGTAGAGGTTAAAGATGTTCTCAGTGGTAATCTTGGCATTGTTACGCCACAGATCCTTACCATCGTTGTCGCCACCAGACAGCATGTGGCCAATGTTCCAGAAACCCTTGACCTCTACGCTGCTGTGGCCACCGAACCAACCAGTGATAATGGCACTCTCTCCACCAGCCTTCACGTCGCCCGTGTTGTAGCAGTTGATAATGCGAGTAGCAGGACCACCGTTCCAAACAACACCAATCAAGGCGCAGCAGTTGTTGCCCTGTCCTTCTACATAGTGCAATGAGGTTCTTGATGACACAGCCACCATCGACAACGCCGAAGAGGCCGATGTCTGAAGAACCGATATACATAATGTTGTCTATCTTGTGGTACTGACCGTCGAACGTACCCTTGTAACGAGCCTGATCATTACCAATAACAACATAGTCATCGTTAGAGAAATCGATGTCGGCAGTGAGAATGGCATTAGCTTCCGTCTCGCCACCGTTCACGATGTTAGCAAACTCTACCAACTGGGCTGCTGTACCAATCTCGTACACGCCGTCGGTGTTCTTCTCCAATGCGAAGGCATTGGTACATGTCAGGCAACAGAGCACCCACATGCAGAGGTAAGTAAATCGTTGTTTCATAATTACTTTGTTAAATAGGTTAATAATTATTTAATGTTAAAAAAGAATTCGTTACCTTGTTGCCATGCTGAATAGCGCACACGCCCACCAGCGACAAAGCCTATGCGCACCATACGCGAGAGAGCAGGCATCTTGCCATCCACCTGGCGCATCCGGACGGTGAGCTGCTTCTTGCGCAGCGTAGCCTCAATGGAGGTCTGGCGATAGCAGCCCTCCCGATAGCTGAAGCCGTCGCCCTCGTCTTCGTAGAGCTGACCTACAGCCTTGCCCTCACCATCAATGCACACCAGTAGCGTCAGCGAGTCGGTGCGCAGGTCGGTGGTGCTCTGAGCGAGGTTAGCCAGCGGAATCACCGAGCCCGGGCGCTGGCGCAACTCACACTGGAAACTGTCGGTAGCGGCTTCCAGCGTCAACGGCTGCCATGCCGTCTTGGGCATCGCCGTACGGCCGGCCCACTGAGGACGCACCAGCAGGTCGCCACCCAACAGGAAGGCACGGTCCTCACTGCGGAGACTCAAGTCTGTGGGGTCAGCCATGAAGAGCGGACGCATCACAGGCATACCCGTCTCGCTGGCTTCACGGAACAGCGTATAGATATAGGGCATCAGTCGATAGCGGCGATTGATGGCTGTACGACAGGCGTCGAGCACCTCGGGGGTGAAAGCCCACGGTTCCTGAGCCACCGTACCCTTTGTATTATGGTTGCGCACAAAGGGGAAGTAGACACCTAACGCTGTCCACTGTGCGACGAGTTCGCCATTGGAGTTCTCGCAGAATCCACCGATGTCAGGACCATTGAAAGGCTGTCCGCTCAGTCCAAGGGTCAGCGTCATCGGTACACTCAGCTTCATGTGGTCGGGGTGCGACAGGTTGTCGCCCGTCCACGTGGCAGCATAGCGCTGACCGCCCAGGAAGTTTGAGCGCGACAAAATGAAGGGGCGCTTCTGCGGGTTAGCCAGCAACAAGCCCTGTCGACTGGCGCGCACCATATTCATGCCATAGACATTGTGGAAACGCAGGTGCGGTCCGGCAGTTATACCGTCGCCACCCTCGTGGCGATTGTCGAGGGGCATGGTCTGCTCGGGTTGTCCGAAGATGGCAGGCTCGTTCATGTCGTTCCAGACACCATCGACACCTGTCGCCATGAAGTCGCGATAGAGTGTAGACCACCACGAGCGCACCTCAGGACGCGTGAAGTCGGGGAAATGACAGGCGCCTGGCCACACTTTGCCCTCAAAGAGTTTGCCATCAGCAGTCTTCACGAAGTAGTCTCCTGCCCTGCCCTGGTCGTCGACGAAGTAGCCCTTCTCGGCTTTCACACCGGGGTCTATCATGTAAACACTCTTGAAATGCTGCTGATGCAGATAGTCGTTCAACCTGCGAGGATTGGGGAATCCGTCGGGGTCGAAGGTGAAGATGCGGTAGCCATCCATGTAGTCGATATCCATCCAGATAACATCGGATGGAATCTGATGTTTCCTAAGCAAATCGGCCACCTCCATGACACGACCATCAGGATAGTAGGTATGGCGACACTGGTGATAGCCCAGCGACCACAGCGGCGGCAACGGCATGTGTCCGGTAAGGTCGGCAAGCGCCCGCATGAGTTGGGCTACGTCCGGACGTTCGATGACGACGACACGGAAGGCGGGGCCCATACTTTCGAAGACGACATCCTGATCGGTGCTGATGGTCTGTCGCCACGTATTGTCAGCGATGATGCCAAAGGCAGAGCCATCGCTGCGCAGTCCCATCACCCACGGGTGACTCTGGTAGAGGTGTGTTCCTCCGTCGACACCGTAGGCAGGTGTATCAATATTCCATAGAGAGATTTTCCGACCATTACGCTTCAGTGGTCCTTTCACCTCGCCCGTGCCGTAGAGGTCTACACCGTCGCCAACGTGTATGGTAGCAATCTGTTTGCCGTCACGCTGCGAGAAAACGGGTTTGAGACGCCAATCGGCGGGTATTCCATCTTGGAAGCCTAACTCCTTGACAAAGACCGGCGACGGCTGATGGTTAGAAGCGTCATAGTTAGCGGGAATGAAGACAGCAATGCTGTCGTCAGACATAAAAGAGGCCTGAGCCATCGCAATCACTGCGACGGCCAGACCTTGAAGGATGAATATAAATCTCCTTACCATCTTAATAAACCTAACTTATTATTGAACTAACTAACTATTACTGTTCACTTCACGATGTCAGCCTGTATGGTTTCATGAAACAGGTCGACAGTAATGCGATAACGTCCGTCGCGGCTGATTTCCCACTTGGTATCGTCACCACCGGTGCGCAGACGACGGTCCTGAAGGACGTCGGTACCCTGGCGGTAGGGATGCAAGTTCTTGGGATACCAGCGGTCCTGACCCTGGAACTTAAAACTCGTAGGCTCTTCTACTTCCGGATGGCGCTTCAGCTCACCCTCCCAAGTCCAGAGGCACGGATTGTTAAGGTCCTGCTTCATGAGCAGCATCTTACCTTCCTTCCATCCTGCCTCGGTAGCACCTCCGGCAATAAACAGTTCACCCCAGGGCTGGAAAATCTCACCACGCAGTTCTTTCCGGTCAGTATAGACATGCAGACGATAGCGGTCCTCGCTGACCACCACCTGCCAGGCGGGTGCCTTGGCATCAGTGGTTTCACAATAGGCTATGCCCTTGTTCACCAGATTGGCATCCATCAACACCGGCGAGAAGAAGCGGGTGCCCTTACGAGGTTTCTTGGCCGTGGCCACACGTAGCTCACCGGCATTCAGACGTCCGGCGTACTTGTAATCGTTGTCGGCCACTTTCTCTAACTTTTGGGCTCCACCCGGCACTGCCGAGCCTGTAATCCATAGGTCTTGTGCAGCCATGTGGCTACATACAAAACAACATACTGCGAATAATAAAGAACGTATCATATCATTTTAACCTTTCAACTTAATACTAATTTCTTGCTGGCACGAAGTGCGTGAGATGTTCACGGTAACGACGCGCTTTGTTTGATCATAGCTCCAGGCATCAGAACCTATCTGATTGCCATTGACCAGTACGGCTGACGGGCGCTGCTGAGCCAGGAACTCCACGGTGTAGGAGCGACTGCCGGGCATACCCGGGAAGCGGCCATCACGGGGATGGATCGTCAACTGACTGCCCTGGTGGGAAATACGCGTGGTGGTATAGGCACCCTGCTTATAGCCCTCGGTATCGTTCTCGTCCTCGTAGAGCGAGGTCTCGCCATCGGCACCGGGCACCACCTTCAAGATGAGGCGCTCAGGACGCTTGTTCAGATTCATCACGGGAGGATAGTTGACAATCACACTACCGGCACGATAGAAATAAGGAATCTCCTCCATGGTGTAGCGGTCGGTGAAGATGCGGTTGCCGTTGACCACCTTGTTGCGACACACGTCAAACCAACGGCCTTCGGGCAGCCAGGTGCGACGCGCTGTCAAACCATCAGCACCAGCCTCAGTAACGATAGGAGCTACGAGGATGTCGTCGCCAAACATATACTCATCTTCAAAGAGGTAGGCGTTGTTGTCTTCCGGCCATTCGTAATAGAGCGGACGGCAGATGCTGACACCCGTATCGTAGGCCTGGCGGGCAGCGGTATAGATGTAGGGCATCAAGGCATAGCGCAGCTTGACGGTCTGCAACAGCTGTTGGAAGTTGTCATATTTCCAGATGCGGCGTTCGATGCCTTCCCAGTTGGTGGCATGGGTGCGGAACACAGGGGTGAACACGCCATACTGCATCCAGCGCAGATAGATTTTGCCGTCGTTAGGTCCTGTCTGCTGGTGCCCACCGAGGTCGTGGCCCCAATAGCCGAAGCAAACGTTAGAAGCCGTGGCGGTGAAGTAAGGCTGCCAGCCCAGCGTGCCATAGGTGGTAAAGGAGTCACCCGAGAAACCAATAGGATAGCGGTGCGAGCCCAGTCCACCCCAGCGGTGGAAGATGAGGGGGCGACGGTCGGGACGGTTCAGGCGCATGTCATTATAGAACACGTGGTTGCACCAGAAGGTCTCGCCCAGTCCGTTGACATACTTACTGGTCAGGTTCTGTTGCCAGTCGAGCCACCAGAAGTCGACGCCCTGCTTTTCGCGGGCACGGATGATGCGGTTGAACATATTGTGATAAAAGCGGCCATCGCTCAGATTCCAGGGTACTACCTTGGTATCTTTGCCCATGCCCATATCCTCGCGTAACTCGTTGAAGTAGTCTTCATCGTCGTCGACGCCATCGGCAGGATGCAGATTCAGACTGACCTTCAACCCCTGCTGGTGCATCCAGTCGATGAGTCCCTCCGGATCGGGGATAGCAGTGCGGTCCCATGTCCAGCCAGTCCATCCCTGGGTGTGCCAGTCCATGTCGAAAATCATCACGTCCATAGGTATCTGGAAACGCTTCACATCGTTGACAATCTCCATGAACTCGTCGCTGGTATAGCGCTGGTACTTACTGTACCAGTAGCCCAGCACAAAGAGTGGAGGCATGGGCTGACGTCCGGCCACCTTGATATAGTCGCCAAGGGCTTTCTTATACTGATGACCATAGCCCATGAAATACCAGTCGATGGCATCCTTGTCAACAGGTTCTGCCAGCCAGTCGATGCCGTCGACCTGCTTGTCGAAGGCAAAGGTCGTTGAGCCGTCGCCACGCTTGGTGCGAGGAGACTCGTCGATAATGCTCCAGCCAGCACGCGACAGCAGACCGTTCTCCATCTCCTGACGCTTGTTGTCGCCTATCTGACCGTCGAGTGTACGTGTCGTTCCTTTTAAGTTCATGGCATCGTCCTTGCCAGGATACCACACCACACGGCGTCCGTTGAGCGACATGCTGACTGTCAGCACATCAGACGAGGGGTGACGTCCATCGATGACGCCACCTATTTTATAGTTTAGTGTCAGTGCATCAGTGGTAATGGTTAACCAGCCATCTTTCTCCTCAGCGGTGAAAGCAGGTACAGGCAGACGACGGTTGACAATGGCAAAGGTGGCACGGTCTTCGAAGCGTGCGCGGTCGCTGTACTGAATACGAATCATCTCAGGAGTCAGCACGGTGAAGCGTGCCTTACCCGAAGTGACGACAGCATCGGGATGAGCCATCGGATTGGGTTCCTGAGCAGAAAGACCATTCATACAGAACAAAAGGGTTAGAAGTACTAATATCTTTTTCATACGTTTTGGAAATTTTTCTGGTGCAAAGTTAGGGTGAATTGCAAGCAAAAGGAAGTTTGCAAGGTTTTGTATAACGCATATTTCGTTATACAAATAAAAAGCCACTGAAAATCAGTGGCTTAAGTATTCAAAAACACGACGTTGTATAAAGGAAATATTCGTCTTGTCAGCGATTATATCTCCATAATGAGCTGTTCAAACTGGTCGTTGTCGACCTTCGAACGGTTTTTGATGCGCGTCTTGTAGGTGTTCACGGTATGAACAGAGTAATCGAGGAAGTTGGCAATGCGATCGCTGTCGGTAATTCCCAATCGGATGAGTGCGAAGATGCGCATCTCGCTGGTCAGCGACTGGTCGTCGGCAGGCTCCTTGCGGTCTTTCTCTTCAAAGAGCTCGTTATACTTCTTCACAAAATGGGGGAAGAGCTTGAGGAATGTCTGGTCGAAGGACTCAAACATGTTTTCACGCTCTGCATTGAGTGCCGACTGCTTCAAGGTGGTGCGTAAGTCGTCATACTGACATGCCACAATCTTGCGGTCAAGGGCCAGATAGACTTTCTCTAACTTAGCAATAAACTCCGCATTGGTATAGAAGGAGCGCCCGATATACTCATTCTTAATCTTGTTAGCCTCTTTCAACTGGTGTATCACTGAAGAGAGTTGTTCGTTCTTGGCCTGCAACTCGTCCAACTGCTGATGAATCGTCTCACGGGCCTCCGTCAGTTTGCGGTTCTTCTTATGGATAAACCAATAGCTTGCCAGGATGCCCAACAGCATAGCTACTGCCATTCCCGTGGCAGCAAATAGCCAGTTGCGCTGACTCTCCAATGCTACATAGCGGTCTTGCTCAATAATCGGCAGAATGTCATTGATCTCCACCTTGCGAAGACGCGTACCATAGAAGTTGATATCCTCCAAAGCCTGATGCACATAACGACTGGCACGGTCATAGTCTCCTTGTTTATATATCAGGCGCGACAGGTGATAGAGCGCCGTGATTTCACGGGTATCAGCCTCGTTGTCGGCAATAGCCGACTGGGCAAAATAACTCATGGCCTTGTCTTCATCGTCCAGATAGATATAGGCCCATGCCATCTCTGCCGTAGTCTTGGCACGCTGGTGCAGGTCGGAGTCGCAGAGCTGCAGCACATGTTCGAATGATGCCAACGCCTCGTGATACTGGTGGTCACGCATCTGGTGCGAACCCGTACACGACCACCACTCCACACTGTTCTCGGGCACCACCTGTTTCATGGAGTCCAGGTAGGCATTGCTCTGCGAAATATACTTGGTATAGTAAGGCTCCTCTCTGACATAGTCGGCCATAGAGCGCCACAGGTTGCAGTTCTGCTCATAATAGTCCTTCAGCAGAGCACCCTCCAAGCGGGTACTGTTGATGGTCGACAGCAAGTCATGGGCTTCGGAGAGGATGCCGGCGGATATCAGCGAGAAAGCAATGGCATTCTTCGCCTTGACAATCTGTTGTTCATTGCCCGAGGCGGTGGCATTCTCCAGACAGGCTGACGCATAGTAGCGGGCAGAGTCGTAACAGTAGGCTTTATACTCATTGAACAAAGCATAGAGTTGCTCATACTCCCGTCCATTCTGACGGGCCTTGTCCATATTCTGGCGCAAATGCTCGATGCGGTCTACATGTATCTGGTTGAAATGCTCACGCCGGTCAAGGCTCTTGTCCAGCTTGTCGAGCCAAGTCTTGGTATCAGTAGCTGATACGGACTGGCAAGTGAATAATAATAGTAGAATAAGGTATGATAATCTCACATTCATATATTGTTCTCTAAATAGTATTCTATTTCATCTTGCAAAAGTAACAAAAAAATAATGAATAGAACACTATTTAGAGAATATTAATAATTATCTGCCGGAATAGTTCCAAAAAAACAAAGAAGTCACAGCTTCAGAAGTTTCTCAACTCGGGTGCCATTCTTGCCTTTGAGTTGTACGAGATACGGGCCATGCGCCACCATGCTGGTATCGATAATGGCTGTGCGCGAAGCACGACCTTTGCTCATGGTGACTCCACTCATCGTGAGCAATTGCCAACTGAAAGCATCGTCGTTGTCAGCCTCAACACGCAACATATTGCGGTCTTCGGTGGGCATCAGGATAAAGCTGTTGTCAAGCTGCGACTCTTCTACACCGGCAGCCTCGCCGAAGAGAGGAGCAGCGGCTTCAACAGAGGGATGTCCATCGCTGATGGTAGGCCACCCGTCGGCACCCCACTCCACCTTGTCAAGGTAGACCACGCGACCAGCCTCCACATCCTGAGACTGGAAACCATGATAGAGCACCCACGTCTGACCGGCGTCATCAGTGACAAACTCAGAACAGTGGCCGGGACCATATACTGCATTGCTCTTGGTGAGCAACGTAGTGAAGTTGTCGCCGATGGCACTGCGACCGTTGCGGTCGACATAAGGTCCGAAGAGGTTGCGCGAGCGGGCAACAACAAGGCGGTAGGTACTCTTGGCACCCTCACAACAGGAACCTGCAGAACCGACGAGATAGAAGAATCCGTCGTGTTTTACAATCATCGTGGCCTCTATCAGACCGCCTGCAATCTTCTGGGGAGTACATCCTTCCTTGATACTCAGGCCGTCGTCGGTGAGTTCTACACCGTAGATGTCGTGGAATGAGCCCCAGAAGAGGTAGTTACGGCCGCCCTCCTGAATGAAGAAAGGGTCGATGCAGTTCTCGATGTTGACCTCGGAAGAGATAAACAACTTGTGCGCGTCGTGGAAACCGCCATTGGGACGGTTGCTGACGGCAACACCGATGCCACACTCCCACGTCTTGCCCCACTCCGACTTGGAATAGTACAAGACATACTGGCCATTGATGTAGTTGATGTCGGGAGCCCAGATGCCGCCATTCGGAACGAAGTCCATCGGACGGGTACGGTCGTTGAAAGCCGTACCGGCATACGCCCAGTCTACCAGGTTCTTCGAACGGTAGATGGGCACATTGTGCGTATCCTCTGTGGCATAGACATAGAAGAATCCATCGGACGCCTTGATGACAGAGGGGTCAGGCAGACTATAGCGAATGACCGGATTCTGGTATGTATCACCGGCCTTGACTGTACAAGACAGACAGGCCAGTGATAATGCAATTGTTACAATTCTATTGATATTCATATTGTTGACTATTGATGGTTCACTCTGCGGGTTCGAAGGTGGTATGCAAATCGGTGGCCAAGAGACACAGTGTGAAGGTGTAGCGACCACTGACGCTGGGCACCCACTTCACGTCGCCACCGGCATCCTGCTTGCGATACATGTTCAGACGGTGGTCGGTCAACGGGTCTGCATTGTTCTCAGGAGCGTAGAAGAAGTAGTCGCCCCAGCCACCGCCAAGACCAATCTTCAGCTCACCGCCGGCAATGAACTCACCCGTCCAGGCGTAGTAGTAAGGCTCGCGAGCGCTTCCCACCATGTCCATGTGTCCGTCGGGGGTGTTGGTATTCCATCCTACTGAACAGCCGTTACCGCAAATCCAGATAACACCCGGCGTGGGCAGCGTCACAATGTCGAGAACACGACAGTCATTATACTCAGGATTGGTATCGACGATGATAGTGCGACGACCATTGACGCTATTTTCAAACTCGGTGTATTCGCCATCGGTGACATACTGCATCTGTTGACCGTCACCATCGGCAGCCATTCCGTAGACCGGATAGGCCTCCTCGCCTGTTGTGAAGTGGTAAGAGCATGCCTTCAGATTAACGGTAGCCTCATAGATACCTGTACCCAGCTGGTGCTGTTCCAGGCGCTGGTTAGTCACAGTACCTGTCTCGCTGTCGGTCATAATCATATAGAGATAGGTAGGATACTTCTCATATCCTGTAGCGGTGAACTCAATGGTCGACACCTCCGGACGGACATAACGCGTTTCATTGTTGACAGCACTGACCACCTGTGCGGTGAGACGGACGGACTGTCCAGGCAATGCCCAGCGGGCTACCATGGAGTTGAGCTCGTCATGCGTCAGCGTCAGACTAAGGTTGGTACCTGCATCAAGATAAGCAGACTTCTGGTCCTTCTGCGCAGAAGGATAGATGCACAGCTTGTAAGTAACCACGTCAGAAGCAGATACCGGACTGGTAGCCTTGTCCCACGAGAAGGTGACGGCAGACTGGTTGCCCTTGCTCTTGTCCAACACGACATCCTCGACAGAGCAGCGCACGTGCATCTCGTCGGCATTGTAGGGTAGAGAGAAGTATTCCGGGTCTTTGTTGCAAGACGCCAGGACAGCACACATCGCACAGATGAGGCTGATGTTATATAATAGTTTTTTTTTCATAATGATACTCTTTTCAATATTCAATCTTCACTTTTATCGCCAAGCCAGAAGGGAGCCTCGCGGAGGTTGGGATTCTTCTCGTACTCATCGATGTAGATAGGCATCCAGTAGTACTGGCGCTTCCACACACGTGTCTGGAAGACAGTGCGCTTGAAGAACTCGTTCTGGTTGGTGCCCTGGAAGTTCATTCCGTAGTCATCGCCACACATCTCGGGCAGACTCTCAGCCAGCATCCAACGGCGGATATCGTACCAACGGTTGTTCTCGCAGCAGAGCTCTACACGACGCTCAGCACGAATCACGCGACGCATATCTTCCTGCGTATTCTGAACCTGGATGTAGTCAGGATCGCTGACATCTACCGCGCTGAAAGTATACTGGCGGACACCTGCACGTTCGCGGATGCGGTTCAGATAGATGAGTGCCTCAGCACGTGAAGCAGCATCGTTGGTAGCCTCGTTGAGTGCCTCAGCATAGTCGAGATAGGTGAAGGCCAGACGGTAGGTAAAGCCCTGACGCTCGGTGACAGCACCAGTGAGGTAGTTGTCGAGCACGTTCAAGCCCTTGCGAGCCAGATAGCCATTCTGTGGGGCATCGTGAGGAGAAGAACTCTGCACGTTGTCAAGACCATTCTTGAAGAAGCTGTACTTACGCTTGGCAACGGCAAGCCATGAGCCATGGAAGCTGACCGCATTATAGAAGCGTGGCTCACGGTTGCAATACATATTATAGGTACCGCGGGCAGTAATCTCACCAGGGTTACCCGTACCATACTCCCAAGAAGTGACGTCAGGACGACTCTCTACGACACGTGAGAAACCATCCTCTACGTAGCCGCTGTTGGGGTCGTTGATGGGCAGACCGTTTGCCATAAAGAAGGCATCGACCAGACCTTGGTAAACACCGAGACCATTACCACCGCCGTAGTCGCGTACAGAAACGACACGGAGGAAGACGTCCTTATAGCCATTGTTCTTGGTAACGGGGAAAGTGATTTCGTGGTTTCCTTCGCTCCAGCGCTTGATATGCACGTTATAGGTAGAGAGGAAGGGGTCGATACCGCCGTTGGGACCGGGTTCGGTATAGAGGGCATAGCCTGCCTTCTCAGCCTCGTCAATGCAGAGTTTGAGGGCTTCTACAGCCTTGGTCCACTTTGCGTGGTCGTAATTGGGGTTGAAGATCTGTTCGCCCTTGTCGTTCACGTAGTTGGTATACCAAGGATTGCCATTCACCAGGGGACTGGCAGCAAAGAGCAGCATACGAGAACGTACGGTGAGTGCCATGATGCGGTTGATGCGACCATACTTTGAGGGGTCGTCATAGACGGCAGGCAGTGCCATAGCAGCTTCCAGCATCTGCTGGTCGCAGTAGTTCACTACATCGTCAAACTTCGACTGACCGACCATCAAGTCATCGAGTACGAAGTCGGTAGGTGCGATATAGTCGGGCTTGAAAGGTATGCCGCCATAGTTCTCGGCCATCTGCCACCAGGCATAGGCGCAGAGGAACTTCACCTCGTTCTTCATGTTGTCGACCTCCGACTGTGGCAGGTCGTTGTCAGGCATGGCCTTCACCATGTCGCGGAAGATGTAGCCATGACGGATATAGCGTGGCATCATATGCCAGAGGTCGCCACCCCACTGTGAGTTGATGGTCCACTGTCCGAGAATCTTCGGAATGACGCGGTTCCAGTCCCACTGCTGCCAACGGGCAGAGGGTGTCAGGTCGTCGGCGAAGACTTCATAGCCGTCAGACATGAGTTGCCACTTATCGGGGGTGTGGATGATATTGTATACATAGCTGAGCCAAGAGTAGACCTTATCGCGGTTCTCAAAAGCCATCTCCGTGGTGAGCTCCGTGTCGGGTTCTTTGTCGAGATAGTCGGAGCAGGATACCAGTGGACCACAGGTCAGACAGATTGCACTGATAATATATAAAACTTTCTTTTTCATGATTTGCAGTAAATTAGAAATTAACGTCAATACCAAACATCACTGAACGATTCATCGGATATTTCAGACCGTCGTCGGTACCCAGCTCGGGATCCCACAGCTTGAAATCCGAGAAGCAGAAGAGGTTGTTACCACTGATGAAGACGCGACAGCTCTTCACGTAGAAGCGCTCAAACCATGACTTGGGGAAGGTGTAGCCCACCTCTATCGTCTTACAACGCAGGAAACTCATGTCCTTCTTCCACCAGGTAGAAGCACGGTAGTTGTTCTTGTTAGGACCATAGGTCAGACGGGGCCAGAAAGCATAGGGATCCTGGTTGGTCTCTGTCCAACGGTCACTGAGATTATAGGAATAGGCATTTCCTTCTGTGGTTGTTCCGCCACCAGGCAGGAAGTAAGGCTGACCGCCAATGACGCGGTACATATCGCCAGTGCCCTGGAAGAAGAAGTTCAGGTCGAAGTTCTTATAGCTGATGACACCACCGAAGCCATAGACGATGCGTGGGTCAACGGTACCACCGATAAATCCTTCGTCTTCCTCGGTAATAGCACCATCCCCATTCACATCGACATATTTGATGTCACCAGGATGGAGCTTCACAGCACCAACGCCCTCTTGTGAGGGGATGCCGTCTTTGAGGGTTCCGTCGGCATTGAAGTCGTCGTAGGTGAAGAGGCGCTCAGCGGTCAGACCCCACAGCTCGTTCATCGAACGGCCTGTCTGCGAACGGTGGGTGCCCTTCAGTGATTCTGGTTCGTCTTTCTCTATCACCTCGTTCTTGGCATAGGTGAAGTTGGCGTATGCTGAGGTGAAGAGGTCTTTGTTCCACTGCTTATGGAAGTTGAGCGTCATCTCGATACCCTGATTCTTCACCTTACCGAAGTTAGCC
>OMQN01000007.1 GCA_900313235.1 uncultured Prevotellaceae bacterium
CATCAATGATGTGGTGTGTGAGGTGTGGGGATATAGTCGTACGCGCATGCTCATCTGGATGGGCTTCGCCATGAACTTCTTCTTTGTCGTCATGGGTGCGATAGCCGACTGGATTCCTGGTGCCGACTACTGGGACGGTGATGCCGGATTTCACCAGATTTTCGGACTGGCACCGCGTATTGCGCTGGCCTCGTTCATTGCCTTCATCTGCGGCTCGTTCACCAATGCATATGTCATGTCGCGCATGAAACTGTCGTCAGGGGGTAAGAACTTCTCGGCACGTGCCATTCTGAGCACCGTGTTTGGTGAGGGTGTAGACTCTGTCATCTTCTTTCCGTTGGCACTGGGTGGTGTCATTCCCTGGGAGGAGATGCCGTCGCTGATGATTTCGCAGGTGACGCTGAAGACGCTCTATGAAATCGTCGTGTTGCCTGTGACTATCCGTGTGGTGGAATTCACCAAGAAGCACGACCACGAGGATGTCTTTGATAACGACATTAACTATAACATCTTTAATGTGTTGAAGATTTAACCTACCCTCGGCCCTTCCCAATAGGGAGGGGAGAGGTGAGAAGTGAAAGTTGAAAGATTAGAATATGGCAAGAGAGAATGAAGGCCTGCAGCAGTTAGGCAAGAAGACAGAATACAAGATGACGTATGCTCCAGAGGTGCTGGAGACGTTTGAGAACAAGCATAAGGACAACGACTACTGGGTGCAGTTCAACTGTCCCGAGTTTACGTCGCTGTGCCCTATCACGGGGCAGCCCGACTTTGCGGAAATCAAGATTATGTATATCCCTGACGAAAGGATGGTGGAGTCGAAGAGTCTGAAGCTCTACCTCTTCTCCTTCCGCAACCACGGCGACTTCCATGAGGACTGCGTGAACATCATCATGAAAGACCTGGTGAAGCTGATGCAACCTAAATATATCGAGGTGATAGGATTGTTCACCCCTCGTGGTGGCATCAGCATCTATCCGTATGCTAACTACGGACAGCCAGGAACAAAATACGCTGCCCTTGCAGAGCAGCGCCTCTTGAACTACCAGATGAAGTAATCATCAGCAGTAGATACTAAAAATGCTCCCTTCAACGAGGGAGCATTTTGTTTTCAGCATGTGTATTCCACATTAGAACTTGTAGCCGATGGTCAGAGAACCGCCGTCGGTGTAGTACTTGTAATCATCATTATTGAACTTATCAACTCTGGTCAGAGAGTAGCCTCCGCGCAGGTCGAGGGTAATGCCGTTATTGAACTCATAAGAGAGGCCAACAGGAATAGAGAAGTTGAAAGATTTGCAATCTCCATTGATATTGTCGTTAACCAGGATACCAGGCTGCACACCGATCTTCAGCGCAAAGCCCTTGGCAACATAGAAGTTGGCCATGACGGGAATGTCGATGTAGTCAAGCTTTACATCGCTAGCGTCCTTCCATTTCCAACCCAGCTGCTCGTATTTCAGACCTGCAGAAACAGAAAGCCATGGGGTAGAGGTGTAATACTCTGCCTCAGCACCAATAGCGAGACCTACGCGAGCTTCGTTTCCAGTTACAGTACTACTAGAGTACTCACCTCTGAAGGTACCTACTGAGAAACCAATCATGGGCTGGATGGTGAATGAACCAGCTGCGTGACGAGCGTTCTGTGCATTTGCAGTGAGGCAAGCTACTGCCATTACTGCCATCATAAAGAATTTCTTCATAACTTTTGTTGTTTTAAATGAATTAATAATGTTAATTGGTTTATTATAAAGTAATATTGAGTACGCTCTGGATGACGTCCTTGATGGCTTTCGAGGCTGCCTCGTCACACTTGTCTTTACTCAGGAACTCGTAGCTATGAGTACCTATGAGGTTGATGACCTTCCAGACCTTGCGCGAGGGGTTGATTTCAGTATCCTCGATGGCGTTGGCTGTCCAGGGGTCGTTATAGGAATAGATGAAGATGATGGGTTGCGTGGTGGTCGTTGCTGCCCACTGGTGCACGCTGGTCATCAGCTTGCCACCATCCCATTGCCCAGGATAACGCTTGCTGTACATACTCTCCACACTGCTCAGGTTGCCCACCTCCTCGGCCAGCTTCTTCGTCAGGTAGCTGCCATCGACCAGCGAATAGTCGTAGCAATAGCTGCCCAGCTCACGATAGGCTTGCAGATAGTAGGGCATTTCCTTTTCGCTCTTACGAAGCGCTATAATACCGTTGTCGTCTAATGCGGCACGTCTGCCTACACTTTTCTGACTGTTTTTGATAATATATTTCATCAATTCTCTCTCGTCCATAAATACGAAGTCCACCACAGCTTCGATGTCACTCTCATCGGCTGTCGGTGCTATGGCCTTTGCAGGGTCGGGCACGTATTTGGCCCAACTGCTGAACTGAATATAAGAGAAGTCGCCGAAGAGGTTGTTGTAGAAGGTACAGATGACGCCTGCTGTGGCAGCCTTCTCCAGTTGCGCACCTTCATAATACTGCAACAGCTCTTTATACTCATTTGGTGAATTCTGATGGTACTTGCGCAGACAGGCATCGCGCAGCGCCTTATTGCTGCTGATGGCTGCAGGAATGGCACGCAGACGCTGGTAGGCCACAGCCTCGTCACTACCTGCGGGATAGCCGTTGCCACAGACATTGATCAGATACGTTCCTGCAGTCATTTCCATGCATGACTCTTCAGTACCTCTGATGAATGGGGCACAGAAGGGCATGAAGAGGTCGATGTCGTTCCATCCGTTCTTGTCGCTATAGTAGGCATAGAGTGCCGAGGTGATGCCACTCTTACTGACACCAGTGGCCACCCACTTGTTGGTGCGTGGGAAGAGGTGTTTCTGCAGCAGCGTCACGACGTTGTGCAGGTCGGTAGCTGCCTGGTCGGTATAGAGGTAGGTGAAGTCTGTGTTGTCGAAATCCTCAGGCAGCGAAGTGCCGAAATAACGGTGCTCCACAGTGATGTAGTTGGCTTTCAGATATTTCACCAGGTCTTGCTCGTCGTATATCTCGTGAACAGAGTCTGGCAGGGCATAGCCCTCGGTATCGAGCACCACAGGACGATCCCAGCCCTTGAACTTCATATAGCAGCGCTGCTTGAAGGTGCCGCCCTTCGGATTCTTGTGGTCTTTCAACTGTTCCACATTGAAGTAATAGCCGTATTTGTCGGGGTTTTCCTTCGAATATTGGATGGTGGCATCGCTGATGCCTGGAATCTTCTCCAGCTTCTGCGTGATCTCGTCGCTGGTAGGCTTCTCAGGATCCCCAGGCTCCTTCGGCGTATTGTCATACTGGTATTCATCCAGATGGTCGCTCTCTGCACAACCTGTCAGGAACTGTGAGCCCCATGCCAGCAGGCAGAAGACCATCGTATAGTTCACATATTGTCTTATCTTCATCATTTTCATCATTTTCATCTCCTTTCTTACTTACCGTTTCTAATCAATTGCAATGCACGATCCAGCTGAGTATCCTTGCCAGTGCTTCTCAGCTGTTTGACGTCGAGGTCGACATCGATGTCAGGCGTAACACCGACTCCCTCTAAAATGTGTCCTTCGCGGTCGAACTGAGCCAACATGGGCAGATAGACATAGACAGGTGTCTTGTCTTCCTCACCGATATGGCCGGTGTAGTTGATTGAGAAGTTGTCATTTCCTGAGAGTGCACACATGCCACCCCACGTGCGCTTGCCGACGAGGGTAGCGTTGTCGATATACTTGGCGCTGATGGACGTTATTTCTGCCATACTCACGGAGTGGCAGTTGGCCAGCACCACGATAGGCTCCGTAATGGTTGCATGTTCTGTCTCCAAGGTGTTGACAATCTGAGGCATCAGGGGCGAGTAGTCCAGGCGGCCCGTGCCGTGCTTAAAGCGTGCCTTGCCGATTTCGAAGCCGCCGCTGGGAAGGAGCGCTCCCATCACATAGGGATAGTCTCCTACTGAGCCGCCACCATTGTTTCTGACGTCGATGATGACACCACCGAGTTGGCCGGACTTGTGCAACTGTTGTATGTAGCTAAACCAGCTGTTCCATACCGTCTGTACCTTCCCAATCTTTTCCTGTGTGGACTTGTCGGGGTTGGGGAAACTCTCTGTGCGAGTCTCCTCGTCCAGATAGTATGACAAGCTGAATCCGTCGAAATGAATATAGGCGATGTTCCCCTTCAGCAGTGCATAGCTGACCTTGATGCCATAATCAGCGAAGTGCACGTCAATGGGGTCGAAGGCAGGAATGTTCAGGTAAGCATAGCGGTTGGCCAGATCATTGTACAACATCACGCCTTCCTTGGTGTCTTTAATCAAGTCTACTTGTTTCTCCAGCTCCGTCAGCGTCTGTAGCATTTTGGCCTGCTCTGCAGTGGGCGTTGGCAGTTTCTTCAACGCTGATATGCTGTCGGTAATCCATTCTAATCCCACATCGTCGCCCTCTCTGAACACATCCAGCAGGTCGGAAATTTCAGTAGAATACTCCATCGTGATAGGTTTGCCCTGTTCGTCGAGCTCCACCTCGCCATGCTCCTTGTTCAGATAGTATTGCAGCGATGGCGGGTTGAGATACGCATCCTTAAAATCGGGGCGTTGTAAGTTGCGCTCACTGCTGGGCGATATGGCGACAAATTTGCCCGTCTTGTGGTTCTTCAGCTGTACAACCAAGTGACCGTCGTGCAGCGGACTGATTACTTCCGTTGCCAGTTTCTTCAGTTGGTCGTCTGTGACCTCTTTCTGTTGGTCGAGGGCCTCAAACTGCGGCAGATAGTTGTCGTAAACGGCGTCCCAGTCCAGTCCGTGGTCTCTCTCGTAGTCCCACAGCGCATAGTGCTGGTTCAGACCATTCCACAATACCTTGAACTTGCCCGCATAGCTTTTTTCTGCCTCGCCAAATGCCAATACGTCTTCGTGGGCGTAGTTTACCAGTGTGTCGCTCTGCTCATGGCATGAACCAAGTGCCAGCATGAGGAGTCCTGCTCCTATGATAGATAATATCTTGTGTTCCATCGTGTTCATTATTAAAATAGGTAGTATACTCCTGCCTGAATGGCAAGCGTATGGTTATATCGGTAGTCTTTCACTTTCATGTACTGCTTCTGTGCACTCGTCGTGCTGTAGTAGTAGCGAGCCTCCATCTGGGCAGCCCAGTGCGTGGCAAAGCGGTATTCTAAGCCCGCGCCACCTACCAGACCGCAGTCCCAGCGCTGGTCGCGGTCGCTGTCAAAATCTACCTTCTCGCTGAACGAGTAGGTCATGGTTGAGAATGCATTGAAATCCAGACCTTCACGACGGCTGTTCAGCCAGTAGCCGCCATAGACACCCAGGTTGACGAAGCCGCGCAGCTTCTCGCCACCCATGCTCAGCGACGCCATAACGGGCAACTGCAGGTAGTTGTTGAAATACTTGTGTTCGATGCCTGATACCCAACCAGTTATTTACATCATACTGTCCGGTAATACCGATGGTAGCACCCCAGCGACCCTGCATCTGCCAGTCGCTCTCATACTGTTTGTCCATCGTGTACACATTGTAGTCGGTACCTGCTGTCACACCAACGTGCCATTGCCCATGGACGGCCATTGACACCAGCATTGCACAGACCAGAATCATTTTTCTCTTTTTCATTGGTAACTGTTTAAATATATGTATCTTATTTCGTAGTAAAGTTATTGGAGCACACAAGCACACAAACAAATATGCTACTCCTTGCGGTAGTATTCCTGCGTATGGTCGCTGAACTCCAGGATGAGTGAGTCGGGCGTCAGCAGGCAGATACGTGCCGTGTCTGTATCGGGTACGTCACCATCTTTGGAGATTCCTGCTATGGTGTCGGCCTTCAGGATGAGCATGCCGTTGTAGAAGTACCAGTCAGTATAGCGCTTGAGAGCAGGATATTCCACTGGCGACATGTCGTCGGTAGTGGTGCGATGACGTACGCCTCCTCGTGCCGTTACCGTATAGTCGCGCTTCAGTCGCAGCGAGTATTCGCGAGGTGTCAGCATCAGCTGGCGCAGCGAGTCGGGAATACGCTCTATCATGCGGCGCTGCATGCGCTTGCGCAGGCTCTCTGCAGAACGTAGCTGTGGGAGCACCTGGTAGCCCCATTCTCCTTTCAGCATCTCCATGTTAACTACGCTGAGGGCCTCGTCGCGGTCTTCCGGGTTGATGATGACTGCCAACTCGTCGCCAATGCGCGGCTGTCCGAAAATGCGATGTTGCTGGAAGGCGTTGATGATGTCGAACGTGTCGGGGTCGCCACCGGAGTAGCGAAGGAATACCAGCACCGAGTCGGTGCATCCGTCGCACGCCAAGCCATAAAGGGCAGAGTCTCCCGGCAGGTTCTTCTTAAGACTGATAGCATCGTCAGCAACATCCGTTGCCGGCTGTTCCTGTTTGGTGCTACAGGCTACTGTCAGTAGTGTAGCGGCAGCTGCAAGAAGTATCAGTCTTTTCATCGTCTTATATTAAATTATGGTACAAAGGTACTAATTTGTGGGGAAAGAACAAAACAAATAGCCATATTTTTTTTAATAAATCAAAAATATGTTGGTTATCTTCTTACTTATTCGTACCTTTGCACAAATATTGAAGTCAAACAGTATTTTCAAATTATGAAAAAGAAGATTAAGTTTAGTCTTGTCTATCGCGACATGTGGCAGTCGTCAGGCAAGTTTCAACCTCGTAAAGATCAGTTAGAGCGCATTGCTCCCGTCATTATCGACATGGGTTGCTTTGCCCGTGTAGAGACTAACGGTGGTGCCTTTGAACAGGTAAACCTCATGGCTGGTGAGAACCCCAACCTGGCCGTACGTGCTTTCTGTAAACCTTTCAACGAGGTAGGCATCCAGACGCACATGCTGGATCGTGGCCTGAATGCGCTGCGTATGTATCCTGTCCCCGACGATGTGCGTGAGCTCATGTATAAGGTCAAGAAGGCTCAGGGCGTAGACATTCCCCGTATTTTCTGTGGTCTGAACGACACACGTAATATTATCCCCTCTATCAAGTGGGCCAAGGCCGCCGGTATGATTCCACAAGCTACGCTGTGTATTACTACCAGTCCGGTGCATACCGTCGAGTACTATTCAAATATTGCCGACGAGGTCATTGCCGCTGGTGCCGAGGAAATCTGTCTGAAGGATATGGCAGGTATCGGACAGCCCGCCCTGCTGGGTGCGCTGACGAAGGCCATCAAGACCAAGCATCCCGACATCATCATCCAGTATCACGGCCACTCTGGTCCCGGCCTGTCGATGGCCTCCATCCTGGAGGTATGTAACAACGGTGCCGACATCATCGATACCGCTATCGAGCCGCTGTCATGGGGTAAGGTTCATCCCGACATCATCTCTGTACAGTCTATGCTGAAGAACGAGGGCTTCGAGGTGGCTGATATTAATATGAACGCGTATATGCAGGCACGTAGTCTGACGCAGGAGTTCATTGACGACTGGTTGGGCTACTTCATCAATCCTGCCAACAAGCACATGTCTTCCCTGCTGCTGGGCAGCGGTCTGCCTGGTGGTATGATGGGTTCGATGATGGCTGACCTCGGTCCTATCCAGGGTATGATTAACAAGTTGCGCGAGAAGAAGGGCGAGCCCACACTCTCTATGGACGATATGCTGGTGAAGCTGTTCAACGAGGTAGAGTATGTATGGCCTCGCGTGGGTTATCCCCCATTGGTGACACCGTTCTCTCAGTACACCAAGAACATCGCTCTGATGAACCTGCTCACCATGGAACAGGGCAAGGGTCGCTATGTGATGATGGACGACGCCATCTGGGGTATGATTCTCGGCAAGAGCGGCAAGGTCCCCGGTACCATCGATCCCGAATTCATCGAACTGGCTAAGAAGCAGGGCCGTGAGTTCACTGATGCCGACCCGCACACCTTGATTCCCAACACCCTCGATACCTTCAAGAAGGAGATGGATGAGAACGGCTGGGACTACGGACAGGACAACGAGGAACTCTTCGAGTTGGCTATGCACCCCGAGCAGTACCGTCCCTTCAAGAGCGGTCAGGCCAAGAAGCAGTTGCTCGCCGACATCCAGAAGGCCAAGGATGCCAAGTTGGGCTCGACGCTGTCGCCTGCTGAAATCGCTGCCTTCAAGCATGCCAAGGCTGATGCACTGATTGCTCCCGTGGCTGGACAGGTGTACTACGAGTTCTCTGGCGAGGGCGCTTGCGAGCCTTGTCTGGAACCGTTCATCGGTCAGCAGTACAAGGAGGGCGACACCTTCTGCTATATCCAGGCTCCATGGGGTGAGATTGTTCCCATCCCCGCTGCCATTGGTGGTAAACTCGTGGAGGTTGCTGCCAAGCAAGGCGCCAAGGTTCGCAAGGGCGACAACCTGGGTTGGATAGAAAGAGCAAACAGCTAATAGCTAACTGCTAAAGCCAATATGGATTATCAAGCGATTATCGATAAGTATTACCCTGCGGACAATGAGCTCCGCAGGGTTTTATTAAAACATTCCCGTCAGGTGGCGGACCGTTGTTTACAGATTGTGCGTAAACATCCGGAGCTGTCCGTCGACGCACAGTTTGTGGAAGAGGCCGCCATGTTGCACGACATCGGCATCTACCAGTGTAATGCCCCCAGCATACATTGCCATGGAACGGAACCGTATATCAAACACGGACCCATCGGTGGTGAGATGCTCCGTGCCGAGGGCTTCCCCCGCCATGCCCGTGTGGCCGAGCGCCATACAGGTACTGGTCTGCCGGGGTATGAACCTGAGACCCTGGAGGAACAGATTATCTGTTATGCTGACAAGTTCTATTCCAAATCTAATCCCGACCATGTGCGCAGCGTCCAGGAGACTGCCGATTCTTTAGAGAAGTTCGGCCATGCTGGTGTCGTGAAATTCCTGGAATGGGCCAAGCGGTTTGAATAACGGCATCTCGAAGGTACTCCCGTTCGGAAAAACAAAAAAATGTTTGGTTTTTCGCTCGCTTATTCGTACCTTTGCAGACAAAGTATAACTTTTAACCAATTAACAGCTTATGGAACCAACCACTTTCATTCTTGTTGCCGTGGCCATTCTCGTATTGGTCATCCTGTTGTTCATCTCTTATGTGAAGGCACCGCCCTCAGCAGCTTTCATCATCTCTGGTCTGTCACGTGAGCCCCGTGTGCTCATCGGTTCCGGTGGTTTCCGCATACCGTTCTTCGAACGTTTGGACCGTGTCTACCTGGGACAGATTACCGTAGATATCAAGACAGAAGAGAGTGTGCCCACCACCGACTTTATCAATGTCGACGTGGATGCTGTGGCCAAAATCCGTGTGATGCCCACCAACGAGGGTACCCGTCTGGCTGCGAAGAACTTCCTGAATATGATGCCTAACGAGATTGCCGAACAGCTGCAGGATTCGCTGCAGGGTAACATGCGTGAAATCATCGGTACGTTGGACCTCCGTTCGCTGAATACCGACCGTGACGGTTTCTCTGACCAGGTGATGACGAAGGCTCAGCCCGACATGGCAAAGCTGGGTATCGAGATTATCTCTTGTAACATTCAGAACGTGACAGACAAGGAAGGTCTTATCAAAGACCTGGGTGCCGACAATACTGCCAAGATTAAGAAGGATGCCAGCATCAACCGCGCCATCGCTGAGCGTGACGTGAAGATTGAGGTGTCGAAAGCCGACAAGGAGGCCAACGACGCTCGTGTGGATGCCGACACCGCTATTGCCATCAAGAACAACGAACTGGCTCTGAAGCGTGCTGCCCTGAAGCAGCAGGCCGACACGGCACAGGCTGACGCCGATGCCGCCTATGCCATCCAGCAGCAGGAACAGCAGAAGACCATCAATATCAAGACCGTAGAGGCTGAGATTGAGAAGACGAAGCGCGAGCAGATCCTGTCGAAGGAACAGATTGAGATTCGTCAGAACCAGCTGGCTGCTGAGGTGGAGAAGAAAGCTGATGCAGACAAGTACCAGATAGAGAAGAATGCTGCCGCCGACCTGGAGCAGCGCAAGCGTGTTGCTGAGGCTCAGAAGTATGAGGCTGAGCAGCGTGCACTGGCACAGAACGCTGAGTCTGACGCCGTGCGCTACCGTCTGGAACAGGAAGCTATCGGTATTAAGGCCAAGGGTGAAGCTGAGGCTTACGCCATCCAGAAGAAGGGTGAGGCCGAGGCTCAGGCCATGGACAAGAAAGCTGAGGCGTATAAAAAGTATAACAATGCTGCTGTGGTGCAGATGATGATTGAGGTGCTGCCACAGGTTGTGGAGAATGTTGCCAAGCCCATCTCTGCCATCAAGGACGTCCACGTCTACAGTGGCGGTCAAGAGAGCGGTGCCGGTGTTGCCAGCATGAGTGGCGGTGTACCCGTAGCCATCAAGCAGGCCTTCGACGTGCTGAAGACTGCCACCGGTGTCGATATGGCTGACATCATGCGTGCCGGAACCATCGATGCTAAGGTCAATCGTAACATCAACCTCAATGACGAAGCCCGCGAGGCCGTCGACAACGTCATTAAACATTAAAGATTAAACATTGAAGATATTGATTACAGGAGCCAGTGGGTTCATTGGCTCCTTTATTGTGGAAGAAGCGCTGCGCCGTGGCTTTGAGACATGGGCAGCGGTACGCAAGAGCAGTTCAACGGCGTTCTTGCAGGATGAGCGCATCCACCTGATAGCGCTAAACCTGTCGTCCGAGGAGCAGTTGAAGGAACAGCTGAAGGACCTCCAGTTTGACTACGTGGTGCATGCTGCCGGAGTGACGAAATGTCTGAAAAAGGAAGACTTCTTCCGCATCAATACAGAGGGTACCAAGCACTTGGTGCGTGCGCTGATGGCTACGCAGCACAACCTGCAGCGTTTTGTCTACATCAGCAGTCTCAGCATCATGGGAGCTATCCGCGAGGAACAGCCCTACCAGGAGATTCGCGAGAGCGACGAAGCCAAGCCGAACACCGCCTACGGCAAGAGCAAGCTGGAGGCTGAGCAGTGGTTATCACAGCTCCCCCTCTACTTGGAGGGGGATGGGGGGAGGCTCTTCCCTTATGTCATCTTACGCCCCACGGGCGTCTATGGTCCCCGTGAGCGCGACTACTTCATGATGGCAAAGAGCATCAAGGCGCATACCGACTTCGCTGTAGGTTTCAAGCAGCAGGACATCACCTTTGTCTACGTCACTGACGTGGTGCAGGCCGTCTTCTTGGCTTGTGAGAAGGGGGTGACGGGACGTCGCTACTTCCTCAGCGACGGTGAGGTGTACCAGTCGTCTACCTTCAGCGACCTGATACGTAAGGAGTTGGGCAACCCTTGGTGGATACGCATCACCGCCCCCATCTGGCTGTTGCGCATTATCACCTTCTGCGGGGAATACGTAGGAAGGCTGACGGGCAAGGTGACAGCACTGAACAACGACAAATACAACATCATGCGCCAGCGCAACTGGCGCTGCGATATTGAACCAGCACGCCGTGAACTGGGCTATGAGCCACAAGTGAAACTGGAGGAAGGCGTCAAACGAAGCATTGCATGGTACAAAAAGAACAACTGGCTGTAAAAGGACTGATGGCTGCCGAGTGGGTAGGCATGGGTTACCTGCTGTTTACGCTGCTCTTCATGGCCTGTGTGTGGTCGCGACTACCCAATGTCACTGACATGCTGGTGCTGCGTGGTGGCTATGTGGCAGCAACACTGGCCGCCTGGGCGGTCTATAGGCGCTACCCCAACAAGTGGACGCTCTTTCTGCGTATACTGGTACAGATGGTATTCCTCAGTTGGTGGTACCCGGATACCTATGAGTTAAACCGCGTACTGCCTAACCTCGACCACGTCTTCGCACAGTGGGAACAGACACTCTTCGGTTGTCAGCCGTCGCTGCTCTTCTCGCAGAAGGTGCCCTACGGCTGGTTCTCCGAACTGATGTGTCTGGGCTATGTCAGCTACTTCCCGCTGATGCTGATTACCTATCTTTATTATTTCTTCTGCCGCTACCAGGAGTTCCAGATGGCAGCCTTTGTGATGCTCGGCTCGTTCTTTGCCTACTATGTCGTCTTCGTACTGCTGCCCGTCACTGGACCGCAGTTCTACTACCTGGCAGTAGGCACCGAGAAGATTGCCGCAGGCATCTTCCCCGATATGGGGGACTGGTTTCTGACTCACTCAGAACGTATGGCTGCGCCAGGATGGACCGACGGTTTCTTCTATCACTTGCTAGACATCACCCACGATGCTGGCGAGCGTCCCACCGCAGCATTTCCCAGCAGTCATGTGGGCGTAACGACGGTAGTTATGCTCTTGGCCTTGCGTACCCGTAGCAAGGGACTTATCTTCACTATTCTGCCTTTTTATGTGGCCATGTGCTTCTCTACTGTGTATATCTATGCACACTACACCATCGATGCCATTGCCGGTTTCGTCACAGGCTGTTGCCTGTACTTTGTATTAGTTAATAGCATACTGCGACGATAAGGTACCCCACGGCTATCGATACGAAGGTTGTGATGAAGCCGGAAAGCTGGAACGAGTGGTTCAGCACGTAGCGGCCAATGCGCGTCGTACCGGTGCGGTCGAAACCAATGGCGGCCACCTCAGTGGGGTAGTTGGGCAGGAAGAAATAGCCGTTGACGGCAGGAAACAGCACCAGCAGTACCAGTGGCGGCACACCGAGCGCCAGTCCTACGGGATAGAGCGTCTTGGCAGTGGCAGCCTGCGAGAAGAGCATGATGCTGAACACAAAGAGAGGAATAGCGAAGAGTAGGGGATAGTTGGAAAACACACCCTCGATGCCGCCGAGTATGGTGTCTTTGTTGTTTTCGAAGAAGGTGCTACCCATCCATGCTACTCCAAAGATAGCTACCATGGCGTTCATGCCCGAGGCGAAGACGTTGCCTTGTGCAGCCTTCTTGACGTCGGCCTTGCCTACCAACAGTATCAGTGCAGCAATGGACATCATCACCATCTCGATGGTGGTGTTCATGCTCAATGTCTCACCGTGAAATGTGGGACGCAACTCTGGGCAACTGCCAAAGACGACTACCAATGCCACACCCAGCAAGAAGGTAAAGACGGCCCATTTGGCTCGCGGATTGACGGGCAGTGGGTCGTTGATGTTCTCTTCCTCCTCGTGGAGCAGTCCTTCGCGCAGACGTCGCTGATATTCTGGGTCTTTTGTCAGTGGTTTACCAACATGGTTCTGTATTAACGATGCTATCAGGATGGCAATGAGCGAGGCAGGGATGGTTACGAGGAGAATGTCATCGATGCCAATGCCATACTCGCCCAGTATAGACTGTGAGAGAATGGCTGCCGTTGCTGCCGACACTGGTGAACCGGTGATGCCTAACGATGCGGCAATGGTGGCTACGCTCAACGGACGCTCCGGACGCACTTTGTTCTTCTGGGCTATCTCGGAGATGATGGGCAACAGCGCATAACAGGTATGTGCCGTACCCGCTAGTATGCAGAACAGCCACGTGGTGAGCGGAGCAAGGTATGTGATGTGGCTGGGGTGACGGCGCAGAAACCGAGCGGCCACATTCACCATATAGTCCAGTCCGCCTGCTGCTTGAAGGGCTGCCGAGGCGGTGATGACACTTACAATGATAAGCATCACGTCAATGGGGATTGCACCCGGCTCTAGTCCGAAGACGAACGTCAAGACAAATACGCCTACCATGCCATAGATACCCAAGCCGATACCGCCAACCCTGGCACCGACAAATATCATAGACAGTACAATAAGTAGCTGAAGAATGAATAAAAATGTAGCCATAGTACTCTTCGTTTTAGGCCTCTCTCGAGATGATTTTTAATTATTTGTTATGGTGCAAAGGTATGCAAAAAAGATGAAACATCCAAATACTTATCAAAAAAAATGGGACTCCGCTGAGCCCCAAACCTTTGTTAACCTTAAATCTAATACTATGAAAAACACGATGCAAAGATACTACATCTTTTATAATATGCAAGAAAACGAGGAAAGAAAATGGTGTAGCTGCTACACTTTCTTGACATAAATCAAGCAAATTGAAAAATATTTATTCAAAAATTTGGCTGGTTAAGAAATATTCACTATCTTTGCAACCGATAAGATATATAGCTGAATTCAGGGATTCCGACATAACGAAGAGTCGGGATTCTTTCTTTTATGTGTCATCAAACTAAAATTGTAAATAGTAAATAATTAAATTGTAAATTATGGCATACATGTCACAAGAAGGTTATGATAAGCTCATAGCCGAACTGCACCGCCTGGAAGCGGTAGAACGTCCAAAGGCTTCGGCAGCCATTGCTGAGGCTCGTGAAAAGGGCGACCTGAGTGAGAATAGTGAGTACGACGCAGCCAAGGAGGCTCAGGCTCATTTGGAGGACAAGATCAACAAGTTGAAGGCTACTATTGCTGAGGCTAAGGTTGTTGACACTTCGCGTCTGAGCACGGACTCTGTACAGATACTGACCAAGGTGGAGATGACCAATCTGACCACCAAGACCAAGATGTCGTACACCATCGTCAGTGAGAATGAGGCTGACCTGCGTGCCGGTAAGATTTCTATCAAGACCCCTATTGCCCAGGGCCTGCTGGGTAAGAAGGTTGGCGACGAGGTAGAGATTACCATTCCCCGCGGCACCATCAAGTTGCGCATCGAGAATATCAGCATTGCCTAATTATTCAAATCGTCAAATAACAAGATGGATATTTTCAGTAAGATTGCTGCCGGTGAGATTCCCAGTTACAAATGTGCAGAGAACGACGAGTTCTATGCATTCCTTGACATCAATCCATTGGTAAAGGGACATACCCTGGTTATTCCACGTCGTGAGGTCGACTACTTCTTCGACATGGAGGATGACGAGTTGGCTCGCTACCAACAGTTTGCCAAGCGTGTAGCCATTGCCATCAAGAAAGCCTTCCCCTGCAAGAAGGTTGCGCAGGTGGTGCTTGGTTTGGAGGTAGCTCACGCCCATATTCACCTTATCCCCATGCAGAGTGAGGCCGATGCCGACTTCCGCAAGGAGAAGCTGAAGCTCAGCGAAGAGGAGTTCAAGGAGATTGCCGCCAAGATACAGGAGGCTTTTGTGTAATCAGAGGGGTAGGGTCAGAACAAACCGAGCGCCAGGACCAGTATACGACTGGTCGAGGGTGACGCTGCCACCAATGCGCTGGGCCATGGTGCGGCAGAAAGAGAGACCGATGCCCAGTCCGTCTTTGAAGGGGTCGAGTTTGACAAAGCGCTCAAAGATGTGTTCAGCCTCCTCGGCAGGTACACCGATGCCAGTGTCCTCTACGGCCAGCATCAGTTGCGAGGTGGTGGCAACAGCTTTCAGCGTGATACTGCCACTATCGGTATTCTTGATGGCATTGTCAAGCAGCTGGTACAGGATGGTGCGTAGCACCTTCTTGCACGTGTAAACCTCTAGGTCGTCAGTGACTTTCGTTTCATAACTGGCGCGAATCAGATTTTTCTTCTCGCTACAGATGTGGAGCTCTTTCATGATGTTGCGCATGAAGTCATTGCAGCGGATAGCCACCTTTTCCTCCTCGGCTGACGACTCCTGGGCAGCAATCATCAGTACCTCATCAAGCATCAAGGTGATGCGGTTGCTGTTATGTACCACCATGTCAGACATGTAACGGCATTCTTCGTTAGATAGATTTCTTTCAGGGTCGGCCATCAGCTGTGCAAAACCACTGATGACATTTAAGGGCGTACGCACCTCATGGCTGACATTCTGGATGAAGAGGGTCTTTATCTTGTCTGACTCGAGGGCTCGCTGGTAGGCCTTGCGTATCTCGCGGAGATGACGCTGGCGCGTCTTGACAATATATATCAGGGCGAGCACCAACAAAAGAAGTAGAGTGGCGATGGCGGCAACACCATAGAGGTGGCGTAGCGTTTCCTTATTTTCTTGCTCGTAACGCTCTAACTCCGTCTGGATGCCTTGCAGTGAACTGCTCAGCAGCAAGCTGTTGATAGAGTCAGTCTCTGCCATGTCTTTTTTCTGCATCTCAAAGGCTTCCTGCCAACGGCCTACAGACGAATAAATCTCTGCAATAGTAGAATAACGGTCGTCCATGGACTCATTGGCCAACCGGACAGCCTCGTCGATATTTCCTTGTCGCACAAGGTGGTAGACCTCAAGTGATCGGCCATGAACTGAAGACAATCCTTTTGCCTCGCCCTCTTTGTAGGCTTGATACCCTATGTCGAAGCGTTTCATGTCCCCCATGCGGTAGTAGGCTAATGTGCGGCGAGCCTCAATATCAAACTCTCGTTCCGGCGAGGTCTCGCGAGCCAACGATGCTGCCTGATCAATGAGACGCAGCGCCTCCTCCGAATCTTCGCTGATAACGATATTCACCAGATTCATGTAGATGGGAGGAATGCTTTCCTGATAACCCTCCTTTTCCATCATACGGATAACCTCCCAGAAGCAACGCTTGGCACTGGCATTGTTGCCACTATAGTGGTAGATATGTCCCATCATATTGATGGCCATATACATCTCCTTGTGAAGCTTGCGATCTGTCAGCTCACGTGACAGTCTAACGGACAACATATAAGCCTCGAAGATGTTCTGCCTGTTCAACTCGAAGACAATCTCATTGCAACGCTGCGTATAGTAGGCGTGCAGGTCGTTCTGGTTTATCAGATACTTTTCAAACTGATATATGGACGCAAAGAATCGTGCAGAGTCACCATCGTTAAAGGCATGGTGCACTGAGTCGCGTAAGGCTCTATACTCAGTCGATGACTTGTAATCAGACGCTGCTTGTAGAGTAGCTGTCGAGAGTATCAGAGTTATCAAAACAAAGACGGTACGGCGACTTGCCGTTAACATTCCTCGAAAAATCTCGTTCATAATATTTATAATTTCACTGCAAAGATACAAATTTGTTAGAAAAATACAAAAAAATAAACGTTTTTTTGCTAAGGTCACATAAAAAAGCAGAAGAAAGCAGCGAGAAACCATATAAATAATGTATCTTTGCAACATATTTCAAATGATTATATCCTAAAGTGAAAAGAACGCTATTATTCGCATTGTTTGCCGTGGTGATGAGTACTGTCAGTATGATAGCTCAACCCCATGATGCAGAACAGACGGATCAGAGTATCCCTCATTGGGAAGACCCCGAGTTTTTCTGTGAAAACAAACTCGATGGTCATGCTACCTTTATGCCTTACACCTCAACGATTGACATGAAGGCAGACAGCCGCTTTGATAAACCATGGCTAACGCCTACAAAGGCTTCTTTCCTTTCCCTCAACGGCACATGGAAGTTCTTCTTTGTCAGCAATACACCCAAGCGTCCAGGAAGTAGCTTCTATGCTAACGATGCTGATGTCAGTGGGTGGGACGATATTGATGTGCCTTCCTGTTGGGAGATGAAAGGTTACGACAAACCCGTCTATGCCAATGTCAACTATCCCTTTGAAGACAATCCTCCTTTCATCAAACTGCGTTCAGAGTTTAGCGGAAAACTGGGAGAAAACCCTGTCGGTTCGTACCGTCGTACTTTTACCCTGCCGGAGGAGTGGGTACAAAAGCGTACGGTGCTCCACTTTGATGGTATCTATGGTGCCAGTTATGTATGGGTGAACGGTCAGTACGTGGGCTATTCACAAGGAGCCAACAACGATGCAGAGTTTGATGTAACCAATATGGTGCATGCCGGAGAGAACAACATTTCCGTGCAGGTGGTGCGTTACCATGATGGTGCTTATCTGGAAGGACAGGACGCCTGGCACATGAGCGGCATCCACCGTGATGTCTATCTCTATGCCACACCGAAGACTTACGTTGCCGACCACGTGATTACAGCCGACCTCGATGCCGACAACGACTATCGGAGCGGAACGATGAACGTTCAGATTGCTATGGGAACGATAGAGCCTGCAGCCTCTGCCAAGACGATAGAGGTGGAACTCCTTGATGCAGACGGTACCCTTGTCAAGAGTACTTCTGCCGAGGTCTCCTCTCAACTGTCAACTGTCAACTGTCAACTTCCTGCACTCACAGACCTTCGTCTTTGGTCGGCCGAAGACCCTCAACTTTATACCGTCGTGGTGCGCCAGAAGAATAGTCGAGGACGCGAGGAAATGGTCTTCTCTACCCGTTATGGATTCCGGCATATTGAACAACGTGGAAAGTTAGTGTACATCAACGGACAGCGCATTTATTTCAAGGGTGTCAATACGCAGGATACACATCCTGTCACAGGCCGCACCATGACGGTGAAAACGATGCTTCAGGACGTTACGATGATGAAGATGTCGAACATGAACACCGTTCGCACCAGCCACTATCCGCGTCAGACCAAGATGATGGCCATGTTCGACTATTACGGTTTATATGTCATGGACGAGGCCGACTTAGAATGTCATAAGGACTGGTCGGATCACGGACCTAATGGTACGCTTTCCAGCAGGGCAGACTATCAAGGACAGTATGTGGACCGCACCACACGCATGGTACTTCGTGACCGCAACTGTCCCAGTGTGGTGTTCTGGTCGTTAGGAAACGAGAGTGGTGTGGGTTCTAATCTGCAGGCTGCATACGATGCCATGCGTCTGCTGGACAACCGTTTGATACACTACGAAGGGCACCCCAGCAACAACTCTTTTAACAATATCACCGACATCAACTCCAACATGTATCCCGCGCTGAGTATTGTTGAAAGGTACGTCAAAGACAGCAGCAAACCTTACTTTATTTGTGAGTATGTGCATGCCAGAGGTAACGGAATGCCTAATATGCAGGAATTCTGGGACCTCATTGACGGTTCACCGGCAGGAATTGGTGCCTGCATATGGGACTGGGTAGACCAAGGCATCTTCGACCCGGCGGATCTGGCAGGTGTAGACCCCGATGACAAGGATACATGGCCTAAGGTGAATGGTTTCTATAAACTGATGGCAGGCTATGATTTCCCAGGGCCTGACCAGAGCGATCTCTCGGTGGGTCTGAATGATGGTGTCATCACTGCCGATCGTAGTTGGTCTGCAGAGCTGAATGTCGCCAAACATATTCATCAATTTGTGAAGTTTACCGACTTTCATGCTGATACACACCAGTTCAGCGTTGTCAACCGCTATAACTTCCTGAATCTCGACCAGTTTGTCCTGCACTATGAGTTGCTCATGGATGGTACTGTCGTTGAGGCTGGTGACTTTGGCCTACCCTCAACAGCTCCCGGTCAGACAGCTCTCGTCACGTTGCCGCTTGAAACAGAACTGGCCAATCCCGATGTAGAGGTACTCGTCAATGTGGAGGCACGCCTGAAGAATGCTACATCCTGGGCCGAGGCAGGTTATACCATGGCTTGGGAACAATTTGTGATAAACGAACGCCCAACCACACTCCCAGAGGTTGTAGAAACCTCTATTGAGGACGCTCTGGAAATGGAAGAGACCGCCGGTACTTATACAATCACAGGAAATAATATCAGCATGACTGTGACCAAAAAAGGTGTTGTGGAGGACTTGGCACTGCTCGGCCGTAGCATCTTTACTTCCGATGGCGCTCCTGTCTACAGTAACTTTCGCTACATCTCCAATGATAGTCATGGTGAAAAAAACAGTCGTCTCGGTAAAACGGAGGTGACTTGTCAACTGGCTGGCGACAGACAGACGGCAACCATCACCCTAACCACACCCGGTGAACGTTGTGCCACAACATTCGTCTATACCCTTTACGCGGTAGGCATAGTCGATCTGCAAGCTACCTTTACACCCCAAGATAATAGTTCTGCACAAAAAGACGGGAAATCCCTCCTGCGACGCATCGGTATGAAGGTGAAGATGCCTGCCGGACGCGAACAGGTGGAGTATTACGCTCAAGGACCGTGGGAGAGTTATGTCGACCGGCAGAGTGGCATTGTGTTGGGACGCTACACAACGACGGTAGGCAAAATGTTTGAGCCCTACTCGCATCCGCAGACTTGTGGCAATCGTATGTCGTTACGTCAGTTGAAAATGTGGGATGACGACAAGCCTGCCGATGGAAAACTGGTTATCACCACCCTCGGACAGGTGGACTTCTCACTGATGCACCATAACGAGGAGAACTTCACGGCAGGCAAGCTGCACCCTTGGGAACTCACAGAAGAGCAGGGCGTCTATGCCCGCTTTGATGCCTGTCAGCGTGGCCTCGGAGGTATAGATAAGTACCTGTGTCCTACAACGCCCCAGACTTTTACCCTGCGTTTTGAGTTGGAAGGCGCCAAGAATAATGTGCCCTACCGAGCAGCCTTGCTGCAGCTCATCGAAAAAGCCGTAGACATTGATGTTCCTACGGTCAATATCGGTAGTGGTGACTTCCAATTTCCACAGGATCCTATCACGACCTTTCAAGAGGCTATTTCCGAGGCTCAAGCCATCTATAGTGACGATAACCAAGAGGGGGATGTCTATAAAACGGCTGCCAACGTACTGAATGATGCTATCATCGCCTATACGGCTGTAAAAGATTCGCTCAATGTCCCCGTGGCAGAGCGCTATAACATTGTTTTCCACTATGGTGGCGTCAACTTTGACGGCTATGTCGTTACGATGAACAAGGATACCTACCCCACACAAGGTGGCTATGGTGCCAAGTATCTGACCCCGACCGTCAATGTCAACTACAATCAGTCATTTCATCTGACAAAGGTCGTTGGTCAGAACTGTTATACTCTGAGTTTTACCACTGATGACGGTGTGACGCGGTGGCTCTGCGACGGTTCGGCATGGAATTCGAACGTTTCTTCCGGCGTGCTGCGCAGCATACGCACTACAGACGATGAAAGCAAGGCTCTGCCGTTCAAAGTCCTGTTTGAAAAGATGCAGGACAACGTACCCTGTTTCCTGCTTATCAACACCTCGGTAGGAGAAGGAGTTGGCCAGAGTAACAGTAATGATATGTACACCAGCAGGCCTGCCGTTTTCTCGTTTTCCGTGGCAGCTCAGGCCAGCGTACCGTTTAGCATTCCTGCCGATATGCAGTATGCTACCTACATCTTTCCTTTTGTTCCCACACTTCCGGAAGATGTGAAGGCTTATGCTTGTAAGAGTATCATTACCAAAGAGGGTGTCGAGTATCTGCAGTTGACGGAACTGAACACCCCAATTGTGGCCAATACCCCATATCTGCTTTATTGTGCCAATGGTTGCAATAGCAGAACACTTACGGGGTGGGGTACTGCGACATCGTCCACATACACCCATGGCTATCTTATTGGCGTCTACGAACCCACAGTGCTACCTCCTAACAGCTATGTTCTGCAACGTCAGTCAGATACTGGTGTGGCATTCTATCAGGCAGCTTATGGACAGTCTGTCGATACTTATCAGGTCTATATCACGGCGCCCGCTTCTACTGGCGTCCTCGTCTTTGATAAGGGAGAGACTTCCGTTAGGGGCGTGTCAAACGTCAAGGACGATCATCTTTCTGTCTATGACCTGTTGGGACGTCGTGTACCGTTCACCTCATCATCCACTCTGAAGAAAGGTATTCATATCGTCCGGCGTAGCGACGGTACTGCACACATCGTCAATACCCAATAAGCGATTGCCTATTCAGCTTTCTTGGTGAACACAAGTCGCAAGATGAAGAATTGCACCATCATGGCGATACCGATAACCAACAGCGGAATGATGAGTTGATGGATGCCGAGCCATAGGAAGATGTTGAATAGAACGACGTGCAGTCCGAAGTTGATGGCATGGCTGCCGGAGAATCCGATGAACCGCTTGAGGGTAGGCTTTGTGCGAAAAGTAAAATAGCTCGTCAGGAAGAAGTTGCTGACAAAGCTGACAAGATATCCATTAATATAGGCAACATTGGCAACTGTGCAGAACAGCAGCACATAATAAATGCCATAATGGATAGCTGATGAGAGAGCTCCATTTAATGTAAAGCGTACAAACTGTCCAAACTTCGCACTATGCAGCAATAACCTTATTTTTTCGTACTTGGTATCCATATTCGATGGCAAAGTTACGAAAATTTTCACTTTTCACGACTCACTTTTACCTTTTTTTTGTACCTTTGCAAACAAATATAGAAATTATCATGATCGATTTATCAATTGTGTCACCCATCTATCGCGGTGAGAAAATGCTGGATGAGCTGGTAAGACGTATCCATGCTGCTATACAGCCGCTGACCAATGATTATGAAATTGTGCTGGTCAATGACTGTTCACCAGACGATTCATGGAATAAGATTGCGGACATCTGTGCCACTGACAAAAAGGTCAAAGGCATCAATCTCAGCAGGAACTTCGGACAGCCATACGCTATCACGGCAGGATTGACATATGCTCAAGGAAAGTATGTGGCAGTCATAGACTGTGACCTGCAGAATAAGCCGGAAGATCTGCCTGCTATGTATCGCAAGGCTCTCGAGGGATATGATGTGGTCAGTGCACGGCGTACGGTGAGAGAGGATACCTATCTGAAGCGGATGTCTTCTGCCGTCTTCCATAAGGTGTACGACTTCTTAAGCGGTTTTGAAACTGACAAGGCGGTGGCAGAGTTTGGCATATACAGTCAGAAGATCGTCAAAGTGTATTGCAGCATCCCTGAATATTCGCGTTCTTTTGTTGAGCTGATTCATACGCTTGGCTTTAAAAAGACGACGGTGGATGTTCTTCACGATCACCGTTTGGAAGGTAAGAGTTCGTACAATTTCGCCAGACTCATCAAGTTGTCCTATAACTCTATCATCTCTAATAGCAATCGTCCGCTTTACCTGGCTGTAACGTTAGGACTGATTATGTCTGTGCTGTCGTTCCTGATGGCCATCTATAACATCTTTGCAAAGATTTATGGACTCAACGAGGTGGTAGGCTATACCTCAACAATCTTCTCCATCTGGTTTGTGGGAGGCCTGTTGCTCTTTATGATGGGCATATTAGGTCTCTATATAGGAAAGATCTTCGACCAGGTAAAAGGTCGTCCTGTTTTCATTGTCAGCGATACAATTAATATTTGACATCAACATACCAAGCAATGATTCCATTCAATAAACCATACTGCTCTGGTCGCGAAATCAGTTATATACAAGAGGTGTGCCATTCTACCACTATGTCGGGTAATGGCCAGTTTACCAAGCTCTGTCATGGATTCTTCGAGAAACGCTATGGCTTTAAGAAATGTTTGCTTTGTACCTCGGGTACAGATGCGTTGGAGATGTGTGCCATGCTTTGCCAGCTGAAGCCTGACGATGAGGTCATCGTTCCGTCTTACACCTTTGTCTCGTCGGCCATCGCCTTCCTGCGTGAGGGTGCCCATGTGCGTTTTGCTGACAGCGGTGCTGACAATCCTAATGTCACTGCCGAGCTCATAGAACCGCTTATCAATGAGCATACGAAGGTTATCGTAGTGGTTCATTATGCAGGCGTGGCCTGTGACATGGATGAAATCATGGCGTTGGCAGAAAAGCACCATCTGATCGTTGTTGAAGACGCTGCGCACTCCGTCGATTCCTTCTATAAAGGTAAACCGTTAGGGAGCATAGGGCACCTGGCTGCATTCTCCTTCCATGAGACCAAGAATATCAACTGTGGCGAGGGCGGTATGTTGGTCGTCAATGACGAACGGTTCATCGGCAGAGCAGAAATCCTGTGGGAAAAAGGTACCAACCGTGCAGAGTTCTATCGTGGCATGGTCAATAAATATGGTTGGTGTGACATCGGCTCCTCTTTTCTTCCTTCTGAATTCAATGCCGCCTTCCTGTGGGCCCAACTGGAGCAGTTAGACGACATCCAAGCTAAGCGTCGCCATATCTGGGAACGCTATGACGAAGGTCTGAGAGGAAAAATCGGAAATGGCATCGTGTTACCGGAATTGCCGGCCTATGCCACCAACAACTACCACATGTACTACCTGCTGTGCCCCTCTCTTGAGGTTCGTACGGCTTTGATGAACTACCTGAAGAATCATGGTGTCCAGGCAACTTTCCATTACCTGCCGCTCCATTCCAGCAAGTACTATCAAGACAAGCATGATGGTAGAGTTCTTGTTAACTGCGATCGCTATGCGGACACACTGATGCGTCTTCCACTATATTACGAGTTGACTGATGAGGAGATTGACAAAATCGTCAAACTCATCCTTAAGTTTAAATATTAATGATTACGGGCATGAAGAAAATCGTCAATGCCATCAAGTGGTTCTTTTCCAATCCTACATGTGTCTTTTTCCTGGGTTTGGCAGTCGCTTTGCTAGCCACCACCTTAGAGGTGGTTCGTGGACGTAACACCAACTATTTCGACTATCAGGATTCTACCCGTATGTTTTGGGAAGGACTGAGCCCTTACAACTTGGAATATGTGCAAGCCCATGGCATCTATTTCCTCTACAGTCCGGTATTCAATGTCGTCTTCGCCCCCATCTTCTTTCTCCCATGGTGGTTAGGTCCCTACATCTGGAATGTTGGTAACTACTGCCTGTTTACCTTGGCTATCAAGACGCTTCCTGAGCAGTTGGACAAGTACAAACACTGGATATTTCTTTTCCTGTTATCTGTGGTACTTCAGTCCATCTTCTGCTACCAGCACAACATCATCGTCAGCTATATATACATCTTTGCCTTTATCCTGTTGGAAAGGGGAAAAGGATTCTGGGCAGTATTCCTCATCATGCTGTCTGCCACTACGAAAATTTATGGAGCCGCCGAACTGGCGATTCTGCTCTGCTATCCCAAAGTTTGGCGAAATATAGGCTATGCCGTCCTCTGCGGAGTTGGATTCTTGCTGTTGCCGGCTATCAATACCGCCTTTGACAATGTTTTCGTATTATATAACGAGATGTTCGATATGATAGCCAGCCACCATAGCGATTCTGACTTTATCGGTATTCTTTTTGCCCGAGGACTGAAACCTTTCCTGTTGCCCAACTATAGGATGGTGCAGATAGCTGTTTTCGCCTTCTTGGCTGTCGCCTTCTTCGCCCGCTATAAGCGGTGGAAGGATTTCCGCTTCCGCGTGCAGGCTTTGGCGGTGCTCACGGGCTTTATGATTCTCTTCAGTGATTGTCCCGAGACGCATACCTACATCATTGCCTTCCCATTCTATGCGATGGCTTTTTGGCTCCAGCCCAACCGTACATGGATAGACTGGACACTTTTCTGGTTGCTCGTTGTGAATTTCTGCATACTACCTACCGACATCCTGTGCCCCGCATGGTTGCATGACTATGTCCATCAGACGTTCTGGATTGATGTCTATACCTATTTTCTCTGTTGGCTGCGTCTCATCTGGTGGGCCATAGGTCCACAGAAGCTGTCGCCGGCATTGAAAAAAGTCTCCATGATGCTGTTATTGATGCTCGTCCCCGTGGGAATGCAGGCACAGCATACCAAGATATTCAAGATCAAGGGCGTGGAGCTGAAGATGAAGGAGGTTAAGGGTGGCACCTTTACGATGGGAAAACTGTCAGGCGATACACTTGCCGATGCCGACGAGGTGCGCCGACAGGTAACGCTGAAAGACTTCTACATTGGTGAGACGGAGGTTACACAAGCGCTTTGGGAGGCTATTATGCCCAAGAATCGTTCTAAGCACAAAGGGGCAGATCAACCTGTAGAGTACGTTACCTACGACATGTGTCAGGAGTTCATTGCCCGGCTGAACCAGTTGACTCATTATCAGTTCCGTCTGCCGACAGAAGCAGAATGGGAATATGCTGCCCGAGGTGGACAGAAATCGAAGGGCTACCTCTATGCTGGCAGCAATCAGATAGACGAGGTGGGTGTCTCCCTGTCAAACCTTCAAGGAGGAAACCACTATCCTGTTGCCCAGTTCAAGCCCAACGAACTGGGGCTCTACGATATGTCTGGCAACGTATGGGAGTGGTGTGAGGACTGGTATCGCAAGACACCCGACAGTCGGCCATCCGGAAATTTCCATGTGCTTCGTGGTGGAGGATATGACTGTAGCCCACGCTACTGTCGCAGCACCAATCGCTTTATGTATGACAAGCGTCGCAGAAGAAAGGCGGTAGGTTTCCGTTTGGCCTTTTCGGTCAGATAGTAGATGACTATTGCTGATTCTGGCGCATATAGTCTGGGAACGTCAGCGACCAGCGTGAGAAGCTCCATTTACGCTGCAACGTCTCGTAGTCGGTAAGGCGTTTATAGGGCAGTCGCTTCTGAAGCCAAGGGCGTAGTACCTTGTCTGTGACGAAATTACCATACAGCTCGAATTCAGAGAATCCGGCATGGCAATGGCGGTCGTAACTCTCTATAATCGTATCTGTCCACGACTTCCCGGAACGCTGAGCTAATGCCGCATGTAACTGCTGGAGTTGTTCTTTGTCGAATAGCATCTTGTGGTCTACATAAGACAAGGAAGCCAGCTTCATGTCTGGAAATAAGCGGTGTATATTGTCATAGTAAGGCTGGTGTTCTTCATAACTCATATAAAATACCGTCTTTCGGTCTTTTGTCAGGAATACATGAGGGTGTACCAGCACATGGTCGGCATCGATACACAGGTAATGTTGACAGGTGCCTATCTTACCGCTGAGTTTCACAAATTGCTGAAATAGCCACCCGCTGCGGTCAAGAGACCCGTCGGGAGTTTCTATCTGGAGCTTTAAATCCTTGGGAGCAAAGCCCAACACCGTTGTCTCGTCTACAAACTGCAGGTGATACTTGTCGCAGAACTCGATAATCTCAGGCTGAGCAGGTGCGACAATGTAAATCTGCTTGATAGGATGTGCTACACAGTGGTGTATACCCTCTAAGCACAGAGGGAGAATGCGCAGATCCTTCGCTATGATAGGAATGATGACATCGATGGCGTCAGGAGCAGCCTGCAGCTTGGGAAACCAGCGCCACGAAAACAGGCGGTATCTTATCTTTCGTAGTTGAGACATTTCTTACTATATAATTCTTCTAAACCAATAATCAAATTTCAGGAAGCCCTCATCAGTCATCAGTTGTTCATCGGCACTGTCCATACGATACAGTGGCAGGTCTCTATACATGGCAGCCACCAGTGAGAACGTGCTGGGAGGCCCGATGAGCGCATCGCATGCTGAGAGCATATACAAATCCTCCGGTGCATTGCCGTTCAGCAGATGAATATGTGCTTTCGGACATAATGACTGAAACAAGTCCTCTATGACCTTGCTGTCGTTGGTAGACAGGTATACATGGACAGTCTGGCTTTCGTGCATTTCTACAAACCTGTTGATATGTCGTGCATAGACATCATCTGAATAGAAGTACTTGCCACCCGCCCAGTTGGCATAGTCGCCTCGACGGATATGTACACCTAACCGTAATACGTTAGCGCTCGTCGCCTCTAAGTCCTGCATCTTCTGCTTTACGGGCTCTGTATACTGGCTGTCTATGGTAAACAAGTCACAAATCTCCTGTCGATATTTCAGAAACAGGTCGTACCATCGGGCATGCCAGCCACTGACGACCAGATGCCGATGGCGTAGCATTTGCTGTTCTATAGCTTGCATGTCGGTCGGCACCTCTTTGAAACTGACGGTGGGTAGCAGATGCAGTGCTGCCATGTACTTGGCAAAGAGATACCAGCCAAAACCCGTTAGCGAGGTATGGCAGATATGGAAATATTGATATTTATAGCTGAAACGCATGGAGATAACTTTCTTTCCATGCTCCCTTCCCCATGCGTATACATGAGCATACTGCAACAGATTGTTGCACATCTGACTTTTATCGCGCGCAAATATCATCTTTCTATCTCTTGTCTAAGTCGTCATATAACTTTTGGAGGTAAGCCTTTGCTTTTTTCACTAACAGATCTGTATCTGAGCCCATCTCTTGGTGAGTCTGATGGGATGTATTATCATAGATAACCCGGCAGCTATCCGTCACCATGCCCATCGCGTCGGGGAATGTGAAAAAGGCAAAGTGAGGAGCCTGTGCATCCAGCAAATCCTTTGAATAGGTAAACTCGCTATGGTCAATACCCAACAGTCCCAATAAGGTCGCTGGGATGTCTATTTGTGAACCTACCGTATGGCATTGTAGTCCTGTAGGCAGTATGCCTCCCAACAAGATGAAGGGTACCTTGAAGCGCCACCACTGATAGTTGTCTGCCTGGTCGGGATAAGCCCCCAGGTGATCCGGAACGATAGCTACTATGGTGTTCTGCCAACAAGGTAGCTTCTTTAATTCACCGATAAACTGTCCCAGGCAGTGGTCGGCATACGAAAACGCATTGAATACCTCATTGTCCTTTATCTTCTGGTAGTTAGGTACGTCAAATGGCTCATGACTGCTTTCTGTCATGATGCTTTTGAAGAACGGCTTTCCGGTGTGGTTACTTTTGATGTCTGCCAGCATGCGCTCATAGACAGGTCCGTCAGCAACGCCCCACTTGCCGGTATGCATGCTGAGAGCGAAGTCTGCATCCGATACTACCTGCTGGAACCCCGTACCAACGAAATAGGAGCGCATATTACTATAGTTGATGTCGCCTCCGTAGTAGAATGTCGTCTGATAGCCGTTCTTGCCTAACTGTTGGGCGATGGAAGGCAACGAGGTGCTCTTGCGAGGCATGTCCATGACGCTCATACTCGGTTGTGCTGGCAGTCCACTATGGATGGACACAAGAGCACGGTCGGTACGGAAACTGCTGGCGTAGAACTGGGTGAAGCTGATGCCCTCTTCCTGCAACTGCAACAGGTTCGGAGTGACGCCTTTCATGTGCATGATGCTGTCAGAGAAACTCTCTAAGACTATCAAGATGACATTTGGCTGCTGGGCAAATTGTGTTGTGTCCTTACGTAATTGTGTGTAAGTCAGTTCTTGGAACAATGTGTCAGCCTCATCGGGAGATAAGTAGCGGTATCTGGTGCCAATTTCCTCTATATGGACGACAGCTTCAATAAAGCTAAAAATAGGATTGACGGCAGCATGGTTTAACCGATTATCCGTCGAGAAATACACACTACCTACATGGTTTGTGCCAGTGCCCACACCGCCACGGATGGGCAATAGCAGCGCTGCCGTCAGCAGTACGAGCAATACTGACTCGGCAATCTTTTTGCCCCTTGCGTCATATCGCTTCTTGGGAAACAGGGATGCTCCAGCTTTGTATATCACCAATGCGATGAGAAGAATGACGAGCGGCAACAAGGTCATCTGCCACCATGTCATGCTTGCCATAGCGTCAGCAGGCGAAGTCTTCAGATAGAGTAACGGCGTGTTGTCCAGTGGGAATCCCCAATAGCTATATAGGCCGAGGTTGGCGACGTAAGCCAGCGACGCCAGCAGGGCAATTAGGAAGAAATAACCATTCCACAGCCAGTGTATCAGTCGCCGTCTGCTCCATAGGGTGGCTATCAACAACAGTCCCGGAATGCCGGTCACATAGCCTGCTACGGCAATGTCCAGTCGAAGGCCGTACCAGAAGACCTGGCAAAGTTCTGAGAAAGTGGCATTTGCAAACAGGGAATGATAAATCAAGAGGAAGGCCCCTTTGCTGATCATACCCACCAGTGTCCATAACAGGAAGACAAGAAAGAAAGTACGTATACGGCTCATCAGTTCTTCGGTTTTATCCCACCATGCGTTATCTTCAGCCATTCTTCCTTGGTACGTTTCCATCGGCGATGGCTCCACAGCCAATAGGAGGGTGCGCGCATAATTGTATGTTCCAGCATCTTGGCATACTGGTCGGTTATCCAGAACTGTTCCTGATTCTTCGGCTCAGTGGTAATGCGCTTATATTCTGCAACATAGTAGCCGCGCTTCACTCTGCGTACATCCAGATAATACACATCCATGTCCAACTTTTGCATGATGCGTTCTGCTCCCGTAAACCATGGTGTCTCATGGTTCAGGAAGTCTGACCAGAAATAGATGTTATCCCAGAAAGGCGCCTGGTCGGCAATGAAACCGACAAGTACGGGCTTCCCTTCATTACGGTATTGTACCAGATACTTGATAGACTTATCCATCGTAATATTCACACCACCCCAGCGACGACGGGTATAAAGAACCAACTGGTCGGTGACATAGTTCTCCAGCGAATGGTAGAGTTGTGCGCACGTACACAACTTTGGGTCAATCCAAAGCGGCATGCTACTAATCCATTCCCAGTTGCCGTAATGTCCGAGAAATACACCGCAGGAACGACCTTTGCGGAATGATTCTTCCAACAGCTCCACCCCTTTGAACTTCATGCGACGTTTCAGATTCCATTTGGAGATAGAGAAATACTTTACACTCTCAAACAGAAGGTCACTAAAATGGGTGTAGAAACGGCGCTCTATCATCCAGCGCTTGCGAGGTGACAAGTGGGGAAATGACGATTTAATATTCTCGTGTACCACCTCCCGACGGTAGCGCACCACATAGAATAAGATGACAGACACAAAAGAGGACACCGCATGCCAGAACCACATGGGCAGCAACGATGCTACATACCACACACCAAAGAGTATGTAGTAGGCTGTCTGTTTGAGTGTATGGTATCTTTCCTTGTTATAGCTCATTGTCAGTTTTTCCTGTTATGATACATATATATTTATATTGTAAACGGAATTTTCCTACTTTTATTGTGAAATACTTGCATAATTGACAATTTCTGCGTAAATTTGCATCGCACAATCAAAAGAATTTGCAACAGAAATGACAAACTACGATATACGCCAACTCCAACAAAAAATACTGGGAAACTTGCTTGCCATACATCAAGTTTGTGAGGAGCATGGCTTACGATATTACCTGTGGGCAGGCACCATGTTGGGAGCCATCAGGCATAAAGGATTTATCCCCTGGGATGATGACATTGACATCGCGATGCCACGCAAGGACTATGAGTTGCTGATGGCGCATGCAAAAGACTGGCTGCCAGAGCAATACGAAGTGGTGAGCTATGAAACGGATCCAGAGAATTACCCCTTGCCATTCGCAAAGCTACAGGATGCCCATACCACATTGATAGAACGAGAACACCTGCGTTATGTGGGAGGCGTTTATCTGGACATTTTTCCTCTTGATGGCGTCACTGGCAACAAACTGATGCAACGTCTTCATTTTATGAAGTATCAGTGGTATAAGAAGGCACAATATTTTGTACATCGTGACCCATATCGTCATGGTCATGGCGTGTCGTCATGGCTACCCCTGCTATGTCGTAAGATATATAGTATGCAACAGATACAGAGGAAGATGAAGGAACTTCAGAAGAAGTACGACTATGACAACTCTGACTTGATTGTTGATCACGACGATGGCGTAAAAGGCATCATGCTGAAGTCTGTCATCGGGGAGCCTACATTGGTGGAATTTGAGGGTCATCAACTCTACGGAGTGGCTGACGCTCATACCTATCTGAGTAACAAATACGGTGATTATATGGTGATTCCATCCGAGAACCGCCAGAGACAGCACAACTTCCACTATCTGGATTTTGACAAGAGTTACAAAACATTACATACTTAAACAAAAGGCTATGTTTACAGGGTTTTCCATACTGATTCCAACATGGAACAACTTACCTTTCTTGAAACTATGCGTAGAGAGCATACGCGAAAATTCAAGTTTTCAACACCAGATCATCGTACATATCAACGATGGCTCTGATGGTACGTTGGAATGGGTAAAGGAAGAGGGACTTGACTATACCTATACGCCACAGAACGTTGGTGTCTCTTTGGCGATGAATATGATGCGCACAAAGGTCGCCACAGACTACATGTATTTTGTGAATGACGATATGTATGTGCTGCCAGGATGGGACACCGCTCTAATGGACGAAATCAAGTCTCTGGGACATAACCGGTTTTTCTTGTCATCTACCATGATACAGCCGCATGACAAAACCGATGTGGGGTTGTGCGTGAACTATGGTGATACGATAGAAGGCTTCCAGAAAGAAGAATTGCTGAAACACTATATGGACATACCCTATCCCGATTGGCAGGGAGCCACACGACCACCCAATATGGTGCATCGCGACATCTGGGATATGGTGGGTGGCTACAGCATTGAGCTGTCGCCAGGAATGTATAGCGATCCGGACTTCACAGCCAAGCTGTTGCTGATTGGCATTACCCACTTGAAAGGAATAGGGAAGAGCAGAGTATACCACTTTGAGACCAAGACGACCCAACGAGTCAAGAAGAATGATGGAAGACTGCAATTCCTGTTGAAATGGGGCATTACAAACTCTTCCATGCGCAAACTTATCACCCGACAGGGTGAAGACTGGGCTAAGAAAGAGGTGCCCTTGGATTTACCTCTGCTGAAAAAGAAGCGCTTACTGTCAAGGTTCAAAGCTTCTTTCTACCTGTTAACTAAGGGATTTGGAATCATACATACTATTGAAAACCAGAAATCATGGATATAAAGATAGCCATAGCATATCACAAGCCCTCTGTTCTTCTCCAAGAGAAGTACTTCCTGCCCATACATGTGGGTAAGGCACTGTCTAATCAGGACTTACATATCCAAGGAGATGATGAAGGTGACAACATCAGTAGCAAGAACCCGCTATATTGTGAGTTGACAGGACTGTACTGGTTGTGGAAGAATACTTCTGCAGACTATAAGGGCCTCATGCATTATCGTAGAATCTTTACCGAGAGGAATTCTTTCTCCTTCTTTAGATTCTTGCTGAGACTCAAGTATAAAGAGAGACAGCTGGCATCATTGTGGAGTCCATACAGAAGTATGGGAGTCAAGAAACAATATAGCTGCAACGATATTGACATCTTCCAGCAGTATGCCAAGGATTTCTCTTCTCATCTAGAGGAACTCCTAAGCGACGGTACTGATATGCTGATTCCTCACCCTGGTCGTTTCTATATCAGTCTCCGCCAATTTATCTATCAGCATGCCAACAAGCAGCTCATTGATTTGATGGATGAGATAGTACAGACCTCATTCCCTGATATCTATCCTTCCTACAAGAAGTCGTTAGACGGACAGAGACTATACAACTGCAATATGTCGGTCATGAAGAACGAACTGTTTGACGATTATTGCAACTTTATTTTCACTGTTCTCGGGAAGCACGAAGAAGAAGTTCTCAATCGTGGCATTCTGAACTCTCTTTCAGAAAAGATCTACGCAAGGGTTCCTGGATATCTTGGTGAGCTATTGACCAACGCTTACATTCAATACTGTATTCACAATGGAAAGAAGATAAAGGTATTACCCGTATTATTTCTTGAAGACAGCAATGCCTAATAAGATAAAAACTACAACCATGCATCAGCTGAAAAGACTCTACTACATCTATTTTGGAGGAACACACAAGAACCAGCATTTCCCTTACATGCTTCATGGCTTGCTCATGCTGCTTATGCCTAATGCATTGTATCGGTGTTTACTTAAGAAGAAATTGAATGCTTTCAATTCTTTGTCTGAAGAAGAGAAGAAATACATTCAAGATAGGGTGGACTATTACTGCAGATTAGAAGAAGGTGCCAAGGTGAGCGATATCAACGAACACCTGCCACGCATAGAGCGTCCCAGCAAATCGACAGTTGTCAAAGACTACACATTCAAGAACAAGGTAGGTAACACCTCCTATTTCTTTGACACCTACGAATACATGCGCTACTTCCCAAAGCATTTCAGGTTTCTTACAATACCTGGTGATGTATTCTATCATCTTCCCAGTCCCGCTATTGTCAAGAGCAGACCAATAACAGATTCTAATACTCCATCTAACGAGGTGCTACTCAATCTTGACAAAGTGCGCCACTTCACATGGATTAACGATCCTTTCAAGTGGGAAGATAAGGAATGTCGCATTCTGTTCCGTGGTGAAATTGTCAATAAGGCACGTCGCTATCAGTTCTTTGATATGTGGAAAGACCATCCTCTCTGCGACCTGTCAGCAACCAGTTCCATGCCGCTATACGACCATTTGTATTATCGATATATCATGTCACTGGAAGGCAATGATGTAGCATCAAACCTCAAGTGGGTCATGTCAAGCAACTCTGTGGCTGTGATGCCTCGTCCTACCTGTGAGACTTGGTATATGGAAGCACGTCTGATTCCAAACTATCACTATGTAGAGATAGCTTCCGACTACCACGACCTGATAGACCGCATCAACTACTACGAGGCTCATCCCGAAGAGGCAAAAGCCATCATACAGCATGCTCACGAATGGGTGGCGCAATTCCAAAACAAGAAACGCGAAGACCTTATCTCACTGATGGTACTTGACAAGTACTTTCAGAAAACAGGTCAGCAACAATAAATAATAAGAGGATAAGAAGTATGAATAAAGATATCATTACAGTTACTTCTCCACTACTTCCCAATCTTGAGGATTTCAATGATATGCTCAAAGAAATATGGAAGTCGAAATGGATTACCAATATCGGGCAGTTCCACAAGCAGTTAGAGACTGCTCTTGCTGAGTATCTCCATGTGCCTTACGTCTGTCTGTTTACCAATGGTACATTGCCACTAATAACAGCTTTACAGGCACTTAGAATCACGGGAGAGGTTATCACAACACCATATAGCTTCGTCGCCACAACCCACTCTATTTGGTGGAATGGTTGTAAGCCAGTCTTTGTAGATATCGATCCTGCGACAGGCAATATGGACCCGAATAAAATTGAATCTGCTATTACCCCTGCCACAACATGTATCATGCCTGTACATTGTTACGGAAAACCATGTGATACCAAACAGATTCAAGCGATTGCCGACAAATATGGGCTAAAAGTCATCTACGATGCAGCACACGCCTTTGGTTTGGAAGTTCCTGCAGCGCAGTATGGCTTAGAGGCTTACGATAACAAAGGACTCGCTGGTATCTTGAATGCCGGCGACATGAGTTCGCTATCCTTCCATGCTACCAAGGTATTCAACACCATTGAAGGTGGAGCCTTAATCGTTCACGACGAGAAGATGAAGAAGCGTATTGACAACCTGAAGAACTTCGGTATTACCGATGAGGTTACTGTTGTTGCTCCTGGTATCAATGGTAAGATGGACGAGATGCGTAGTGCCTATGGACTGCTCAATCTCAAACAGGTAGACAAGGCCATCAGTCTGCGTCAAGATGTTGCAAAACAATATCGCGCAGCTTTACGTCCCGTTGATGGTATCAATTTCTGGGATGACATGCCTGGTGTACGCCACAACTACAGCTACTTCCCCATCTTCGTTGATGCCGAGAAGTTTGGAATGACGCGTGACGAACTATATTTCAAAATGAAGGAGCATGGTATTCTCTGCCGCCGTTATTTCTATCCGCTCATCAGCAATTTCCCGACATATCGCGGATTACCAAGTGCCAGCCAAGAACATCTTCCCGTTGCCAACAAGATGGCCGACGAAGTGCTCTGTCTGCCTATGCATCACGAGCTAAGCGAAGAAGATATCCATCGCGTATTAGAACAAATTCTTGCGTAGTATGAAACAGAAAAGATTAATGTTACTAGGCGGTCTTCGTTATCTTCTGCCCGTCATCGAAGCAGCACATCAGCAGGGCTATTATGTCATCACGGCAGACTATCTGCCTGACAATATTGCTCACAAATATAGTGATGAATTCTGTAATGTCAGTGTCATTGACAAGGATGCCGTTTTGAGAGAAGCAAGACGCTTGCAGATTGACGGCATCATGTCATTTGCCTGTGACCCGGGAGTTGTAGCAGCCAGCTATGTACAGAACCAAATGGGCCTACCCAGTTTCGGACCTTTTGAAAGTGTGGAGATTCTCCAGAACAAAGATAAATTCCGTGCATTCCTTGCTCAGCATCATTTTAATGTACCATTGGCAAAAGGCTATGACTGCATTGAGGCAGCCATGAAGGATGTTACCTCCTATCCTTGGCCAGTCATTGTAAAACCAACCGATGCAGCAGGAAGCAAAGGTGTAACACGCGTAGATAAGGCTGAAGATTTAGAGCCTGCATTAGCATACGCTTTCAAGCACTCCCTTTCTGGACATATCATCGTTGAAGAGTTTATTGAGAAACAAGGTTGTTCGTCTGATACCGACAGTATGTCAATAGACGGCAAACTGGTATTTACCAGCTTTTGTGCTCAGCGCTTTGACCTCCATGCTACCAACCCATATACTCCAGCAGCATATAGTTGGCCCTCCACCTTCACAAAGGAACAAGAGGATTATCTGACTTCAGAGATTCAGCGTCTTATCACATTACTTGATTTGAAGACCGTTGTCTATAATATAGAAACACGTATTGGCACTAATGGTAAACCCTACATTATGGAACTCACTCCTCGTGGTGGCGGAAATCGTCTTTGCGAGATGTTACGCTATGCCACGGGTGTTGATATGATTACAGCTATCACTCGTGCCATTGTTGGAGATTCTATAGCACCTATTACACAAAAGCCTTATAATGGCCATTGGGCTGAGATCATTCTGCATGCCGATAAGACTGGTACTTTCCAAGAACTGGCTATCAATAAACCAGAGTATCAAGAATACGTAATAGAAACTGATCTTTGGGTACAGCGTGGAGATCATGTAGACTCTTTTGAAGGAGCAAACAATGCCATTGGGACATTGGTAATGCAGTTCCCAACAGCAGAAGAACTGGAATATGCCATCACTCACCAGCAAGAGTGGTTGACAATAGCCGTGGCATCATAAACAACATAGGAAAAGACTGTGAAGAAGAAAATAGCTATTATAGGAGCTTCCATCGGCCAACAGGAGTTATGCCTAAAGGCAAAAGAGATGGGATTGTATTCCATTTCATTTGCATGGGATGCCGGTGCTATATGTAAGCATCTGGTTGATAGATTCTACCCTATTTCAATTATAGAGAAAGACACCATTGTTGACATCTGCAGACAAGAGAAAGTAGATGGCGTTATCAGCAATGCCTCAGACCTCACAGCAGAGGTGGTCGCATACGTTTCTGAGCAGTTAGGCTTAAACGGCAACAGGTGCGATATCATTCAAGCCATTGAAAACAAAAGCCTCAGCAGGAAGAAGACTGCAGCCATCAAGGAGTTGTCTGCTATTGACTACTATCTTTACAATCATCAAGCGCCACACTTTTTACCTTGCATTATTAAGCCACAGTCTGGTGGTGGAAAGGTTGGTGTATCCTTCGCCAAGGATGAGAAAAGTTTTCAAGAAGGTATTGCCTATGCCAAAGCAGCAACAGATAGCCCAATACTGATAGAGCGCTTTATCGAAGGTAGTGAGGTTTCAGTAGAATCTATCTCCTTCCATGGTAAACACTATGTGATACAAATCACGGACAAGGTAACATCTGGTGCACCGCATTTCGTGGAATTGGCACATCATCAGCCATCACAGTTGTCTCAGCCTATTAAGCAAAAGATTACGCAAGCTACAATAGCCATTCTCGATGCACTGAACTTCCAGAACGGTGCATCTCATGTGGAGTTGAAAGTTACTGAACAAGGAGAGGTCTTTCTAATTGAAGTCAACGCAAGAGGCGGTGGAGACCATATCTCAAACAAGCTCGTTATGCTCAGCACGGGTTATGACTATGTCAAAGCCATGATTCATGTGGCACTCAACGATTTTGAGCCACCTGTTATTGGTGAAGGCGCATATTCAGGTATCTATTACCTGTGTCAGCAGACCAGTAAACTGCTTCCTTTATTTGAGAAAGATACTAATGAGAGTTGGATGACAGAGAAAGTTTTCGACAATCAAGCTTTGGTCAATAGCCTTGGCAATGCCACTCGAAACGGATACTTTATCTATCAGTCCGACCACCGCATATCATTAAACATATAATCTATGGAGAAGAAGAATGTAGTCGTATTAGGCGCAACAGGTTCATTAGGAACACATATAGCTGTCCACATGAAGAAATGTGGATACCAGGTATTCGCCGTAGGTCATCATAAGTCTGATAACGGATTTTATGCAGACTTCGGCATCACCTATTTGAGAATGGATATCAGCAACCCCAATGAGTTTATTCTTCTTCCACAAGAAAATGTATGGGCTGTATTCCATTTTGCTGGTGCACTGCCTGCAGTTATGGAGGAATTCAATGGTTCTTTATATGTTTCATCTATCATGCAAGGTACGCTGAACGTATTAGAATATTGCAGAAAGGTGAAAGCCGACAGAATCATTTTCCCACAATCACTTTACGATGTGAAACATCTGTTTGGCAGTAAGACGCCCATACCTGCTGATATGACTCATGTAGCTCCTATGGAAGGCGACCATGCTGTATATGTCATCTGTAAGAATGCTGCTGTTGACTTGATAGAGCACTACTACCAGACTTATGGCATCAAGCGCTTTGTCTTCCGTCTGTCACGCATCTATCTATATCATCCTAATCCATATACCTATACTGATGGTAAAAAAGTATTGGTATCTGATCGTTATCTGATTTATAGAGCTATGAAGGGGGAACGCATGGAGATTTGGGGAGATCCTGACCGTTTGTTAGAAACTATCTCTATCTACGACTTCCTGCAAATCATGGAGAAGGCTGCTTCTGCTGATATTGATGGAGGATTCTATAATGTAGGTAGCGGAGGTAGCACACTTCGAGAGCGCATACAAGGTATTGTTGATGTCTTCTCACCAAAAGACAAACCTTGCGACATTGTCTATTGTCCGGAGAAACAGTCTGCCATGCAGTTCGTGTTAGATTATAGCAAGACCGCACAAGAATTGGGCTATAAGCCACAATATTCCTGGAAGCAATATCTTGAAGCATTCAAGCAAGAAATGGAGAAACAGCCGTTTGCTAAGATTTGGGGACGAGAAGAAGACTATTTTAATGGTTTATAATTCTGATAATGATGACAGAAGACCCTAGACCACTGATGGTCACCATCCGTTGTATCGCATACAACCACGAACGCTTCATCCGACAGTGTCTGGAGGGATTTGTGATGCAGAAAACCAATTTCCGTTTTGAAGCTATTGTGCATGATGATGCCTCAACTGATGGTACTGCGACTATCATTCGTGAATATGCGGAGAAATATCCTAATATTATTAAGCCCATTCTGCAAACAGAGAATCAATATTCTCAAGGTAAGAAGATTGGCGCTATCATGGAACAGCTATTCCCTCAGGGAAAATATATAGCTGAATGCGAGGGTGATGATTATTGGACTGATCCTGAGAAGTTGCAGCGACAGGTAGATTTCTTGGAAGCACATCCGGATTATTCTACTGTATGCAATCGCACAAAGCTCTATTCTGAATACCGCCAGCAGTATATCGGTGAGAATTGTTGCTACGACAAGAGTCAAACCATTGATGTTAGGGATATCATTCTTAAAGGTGGTCTATTTATCTCTACATGTAGTCTGCTGTATAGAAAATCTATTCTTCCTACCACACTGCCTGGCTATTGGGAACGATGCCATGTAGGAGATTATCCTTTACAGATACATGCAGCTATGCAGGGAAAGGTTTACTATTTCCATGATGCCATGTCTGTTTATCGCGTTGAGAACACTGCATCATGGGTTGGACGCAGAGAGTCCATCAGTATTGACAAGTTAATTGCAACGGTGAAATCTGAAGTGCAAATGCTCAAAGGATTTGCAATGGCCAATCCTGCCTATAAGAGTATCTTCCTACAACGCATACGGATATTCATCAATACACAATATCCCTATAAGACCGCTTCTGAGGATGACCTAAAGAAATATATAGAGGCATTCCAAGAAGACATTTGTCAGTACGATGTTCTCTCAAAAATGGATTTGTGGATGCGTTCCTCCCGTTTCTATCTGTTGAGGGCATTACGCCCCTATAAGTTTATGCACCTATTGCAGAAGCTACACCTTATCTATTAAAGGCATTCACCCATTTAACCACCTCTTGCGCTTCCTCCTCAGTAATCACTTGATTCATGGGGATGGAAAGTTCCTGTTGGTGTATTTTCTCGGTGATAGGATACGAGCGGTCGTTCCACTCCTTGTAACACTCTTGCTTATGAGGCGGTATCGGGTAGTGTATCAGTGTCTGTATGCTATGTTCAGTGAGGAATGCCTGTAGCTCATCTCTTCGCTCACAGAAGATGGGGAACTGGTGATAAACGTTATTTTCGTCATTGAGCTGCTGAGGCAGTGTGATCAGAGGATTATCTATTGACTTGTAATAGTAGGCAGCTAATTGCTGACGCCGACGGTTATCCTCATCCAGATACTTGAGCTTGACATCAAGAACAGCAGCGTCCATCTCTGACATTCTGCTATTCATGCCAACATACTTAAAGACATACTTCTTCTGGCTGCCATAGTTGGCAAGAGCACGGACAACATCAGCCAATTCTTTATCATTGGTGGTTACTGCTCCTGCATCGCCAAAGGCTCCCAGATTCTTTCCTGGATAGAAACTATGCGCTGCGGCATCGCCTAAAGCACCTGTCTTGACACCGTTCCATCTACAGCCATGACTCTGTGCACAGTCTTCCATCAGTTTCAGATGATACTTCTCACAGAGTGCTTTTAGCTCATCATTATAGGCGATACGTCCATAGAGGTGTACCGTCATGATGCCTCTTGTCTTAGGGGTTATTGCCTCTTCTGTCCTATCAATATCTATCTCAAGATGTTCCCATGTTGGTTCCACCAATACAGGAGTGAGATGATTATCTGTAATAGCCAGTATGGTGGCAATATAAGTATTAGCAGGTACGATAATCTCGTCGCCTTCATGGAAGATGCCCAATTCCATATAACCTCTCAGTATCAGTTTCAAAGCATCCAATCCATTAGCAACAGCCACGCAGTGTTCACTACCGATATATCTGGCATAGTCTGCCTCAAACTGTTGATTCTCCTTACCCTGTAGAAACCAACCGGATTCTATCACGCGATTGATGGCTACCTTATATTCTTCGGCATGTGCCATCGTTATCTTTTGTAAGTCGAGCAGCTTAACCATTACTTCTGCGATTTGATAAATTCCAGATACTCCTCATAAGTGCGGATGTAGTCATCTTCTTCATATCCGTGGCTCGCCAACACCAAACAGATGCTTCCTGAAGAGAAACCTTGTTCTGATGCCCAGATGCCTGGTGGCACGTGTAGTCCCCAGAAAGGACGGTTCAGTGTTACCGTTCGTTTGTTGGTACCATCATCCAGCACCACCTCAAAAGCACCAGAGGCAGCTACTATCAACTGATGGCACTGCTTATGGGCATGAGCACCGCGGTCCTCACCACTGGGAATATCATAAGAATAGAACACCCTGTTGATAGGAAACGGTACATGGATATTCTGATACACATACGTCAGGTTTCCCTCTGGGTAATGATATTTGTTCAGCTCATACAGTGAGCAGTCGAAGACACTTGCCATGGTTACTTGCCCTTCCTCCAGTTGGTGAATGTTTGATAATCGTACATATAATCGTTCTCGTCATAATCAGTCGACGAGAGTACGAGTGCCAAAGAGTTGGTAGAGAAGTTATTCATCGACCTCCAGATGCCTTTGGGGATGAACAATCCATAGTAGGAGCGGCTCAACTGGAAAGTCTGCTTCTGTTCTCCGTCGTCCACCTCCACATCAAAGCTACCCGACAAAGCCACAATAAACTCCTCATTAACTTTGAAAGCATGACCACCTCGCTCTATACCTCCAGGCACATCATATATCCAGTGTACCCTCTTGATATCAAAAGGTATCTGTTTGAATTGTTCGATGATGGAGAGGTTGCCTCGCACATCAACAATCTTTGGAAGCTCTATGAGCTTACAGTCTTCTACTTTCATCATAGGTTTTTATTAGAATAGGGTGTCAGCTATGGCGAAGGCTCTTTCTATTATGGGAGCCATATCATAATATTTATATTCAGCCAGTCGTCCGCCGAAGATGACATTCTTTTCTGCTTCTGCCATCTTGCGATACTGGTTATACAACTGCTGGTTGCGCTCATCATTGATGGGATAGTAGGGTTCTATTCCGGGATGCCACTCAGTAGAATACTCACGAGAGATTACGGTCTTCGGATTCTTGTCTACATCAGCACCAAAGCTTTCAAAGTGCTTATGCTCGATGATACGGGTATAAGGTATTTCGCGCTCTGTATAGTTGACTACTGCGTTGCCCTGATAATTGGAAGTAGGCAGTGTCTCTGTTTCAAAACGTACCGTACGCCACTCCAAATAACCTAAGCGATAGTCAAAGTAGCGGTCTATCTCACCAGTATATACAATCTGATTTGCTTGTTCATTCCAAGCCTCACGATTCTCCAGATAGTCTACGCCCAATCGTACATCACAACCTTCTAATAATTTATTGATAAGTACGTTATAGCCACCTTCAGGTATTCCCTGGTAACGGTCATTGAAATAGTTGTTGTCAAAGACGAAGCGTACAGGCAATCGACGGATAATGAAGGCAGGGAGTTCTGTACAGGCTCTGCCCCACTGTTTTTCCGTATAGCCTTTAATCAGTTTCTCGTAGATATCTCTGCCAATCAGCAGCAGTGCCTGCTCTTCCAGATTACGAGGTTCTGTTACACCTTGCTGGTTTAACAACTGGCGAGCCTCAGCACGCTGTTCCTCAATCTTGGCAATAGCCTCAGTAGGAGTTCTTACGCCCCACATCTGGTAGAACGTATTCATATTAAAAGGCAGGTTATACAACTTACCTTGATAGTTTGCCACAGGACTATTAGTGTAGCGGTTAAAGGGTACCAGCGAATTAACGAATCGCCAAATCTCCTCATTGTTGGTATGAAAGATGTGCGCTCCATAATGATGCACATGAATACCTTCAACATCTTCACAATAGACATTACCCCCCACATGTGTCCTACGATCAATCACGACACACGACTTGCCTGCCTGACGAGCTCGCCATGCGAAGGTGGCACCAAAGAGGCCTGTACCAACTATCAGATAATCGTATTTCTTCATAAACTCTTATAGCTGCTGCATGTCATACAGACGCTTGTAGTAGCCATTCTTGGCAATCAGTTCGTCGTGCTGTCCGCATTCTACTATCTCACCCTCATAGAGCACGTATATCTTGCTGGCATTCTTGATGGTCGACAGACGGTGGGCAATGGCGATGGTGGTGCGCGACTTCATCAGGCGCTCCAGGGCTTCCTGTACCAGACGCTCCGACTCGGTGTCCAGTGCCGATGTGGCCTCGTCGAGAATCAGAATAGGAGGATTTTTCAGAATGGCACGGGCAATGCTTACACGCTGGCGCTGACCGCCGCTCAGTCTGCCGCCACGGTCACCAATCATGGTGTCGTAGCCGTGTTCCGACTCCATGATAAACTCATGGGCATTAGCTATCTTGGCGGCCTCGATAACCTGTTCCATGGTAGCATTCTCCACGCCGAAGGTGATATTATTATAGAAGGTGTCGTTAAAGAGGATAGCCTCCTGGTTGACATTTCCTATCAGCGCACGCAGCTCAGAAATGCGTACCGACTTGATGTTCTTGCCGTCGATGAGCACTTCGCCGTCCATCACGTCGTGATAGCGGGGAATGAGGTCTACCAGTGTCGACTTGCCAGAGCCCGACTGTCCCACCAGTGCGATGGTCTCTCCCTTGGGCACTTTCAGGTTGATGTTCTTCAGTACGGGACGGCCCTCTGTGTAGCTGAACGACACGTTGCGCAGTTCGATGTCCTTCTCGAACGAAGGCATGGGCTGTGGCTCTGCAGGTTCCTTGATAGGGTTGTCAGCCTTGAGGATGAAGTCGATGCGGTCCATAGAAGCCAGTCCGATAGGTATCTGGTAGGTAGCCTTCGACAGGTCCTTTAGCGGGTTGATGACACTATACAAGATAACCATGAAGAAGATAAACGTTGGAGCATCTATCAGGTTCGACGCGTTCAGAATCAGATAGCCGCCAAACCACAGGACGATAACGATGATGATGGTACCCAGAAACTCCGACATGGGGTGGGCGGCACTCTGGCGTATAGCCATGGCGTTGACGTCGTTTCTGTATTCTTCGTTGATGCTGATGAAGCGCTGCAGCATCTTGTGCTCGGCAATGAATGCCTTGATGATGCGCAAACCGCCCAGCGTCTCGTCGAGTTGCGCCAGCATGTCGCCCCAGCGGTTCTGGACGGTGGCCGACTGCGACTTCAGCTTACGGCTTACCTTGCCCATAATCCAGCCGGCCAGCGGAGCGACTATAATAACGAATACCGTCAGCTGCCAGCTTACTGTCAGCATGGTAGCAAAACATACGATGATGGCGATGGGCTGGCGTATCAGCATGTCGATACTGCTGGTGATGGAGTTCTCTACGGCTCCCACGTCGGCCGACATGCGCGCTATGATGTCGCCCTTGCGCTCCTCCGAGAAGAAACTCAGCGGCAGCTTCAGCACTTTCTCATACACCTCGATACGGATGTCGCGGACGACACCCGTGCGCAGTGGTATCATGATGGCTGACGAGGCGAAGTAGCCAAACGTCTTTAGACCGGTCATGATAATCAATGCCATACCCATATAGACCAATGTCAGGAAGGCACCATTGACGGCTATCAGTTCCTGCACCCACGCATAGGCATTGTTCACCACAAGGTCTTTGTCCAGCGTGTCCCATGTCCAGGGCTTATAGGTGTAGACGGCTGTGTCTATCTTAAAGAGGATGTTCAGAATAGGTATCAGCACAGCAAAGGAGAACACGTTCATCCACTGTGACAGAAAGTTGATGACTACCGACCAAGCCAAGTACTTGCGGTATGGCTTGAGGTAGCGGTCCATGACCGAGAAAAACTGTTTTAGCATATTCTTGATGTCTTTTGGCTACAAAGGTAATAATTAATTCTCAATTCTCTGTTACTAATTGAGTATTTTTCAACTATCAACTATCAACTACCTCAGTCTGTCCTGCGTCATGCGCTCCATATACTGTTGGATGATGGCTTTCAACTCACGCTCCATCTGCGGCTGGATGTTCTTGCCGTCTTCCGTCTTCCATCTTCCGTCTTCCATCAGGTTGTGCTTCATCAGCGAGTCGCTGAGGGCATAGATGCCACGGGTGCTCTGACCGTCAAACTGCAGCACATGGCCGTGTTTCACATACTGGTAGATGCCGCCCATGTAGTTTACTGCCCACGTGTCTTCTGCAGGGGTGTTCAGCAGGTCAATGCCGAAGCCGAAGAAGGGTTTGGGGTAGTGTAGCATGCCCATCACTGTCGGCAGTATGTCAATCTGTTGGGCTATCTTGTCCAGCACCTGTGGCTCGCGTCCAGGCTCATATATAATAATAGGTGAACAGAATCCGCCTAAGTCGGTCTGATATTCCGCATGGTCACTCATGTTGGTGTGGTCGCTGGTTAGCACAAAGATGGTATTCTTGAACCAGGGCTCACGGCTCACCGTCTCAAAGAACTTGCCGATAGCCATATCGGTATAGCGGATGCACTTGTGAATCTCCAGACTTTCTTCAGGGAACCGCTGCTTGTACTTTTCGGGAATGGCAAAGGGATGGTGGCTCGACGCGGTGAAGACTGCCGTCATAAACGGTTCTTTCATCTCCGACATCTTCGTGGCATAGTATTGCAGGAAAGGCTCGTCCCAGATGGCCCACATGCCATCAAAGTCGTCGTCGCCACCAAAGCGCTTGTCTGCATCATAGTCTTCCCGACCGTAGTAGTTCTGGAATCCGGTGCTACGGGCAAAGGCCTGGAAACCCATCGAGCCGCGCTGGGCACCATGGAAGAAAGCTGTCTGGTAGCCCTCCCCGGCCAGCAGCGAGGCAATGCCGTCGACATGGTTCATGGAGGCGGGTGTCAGGAAGAACGGCTCTACAAACATGGGGATGCTGCTCAGAATGGACGGCATGCCGTCTATCGACTTGCGACCATTGCAGTAGCTGTGGCTGAAGGTGATGCTCTTGGCAATCAGTGAGTCGACGCAAGGGGTGTATCCGTGATAGCGACCGTTCTCCAGTGTCTTGTTCAGTGCACCGATATACTCTCTGCCGAAGCTCTCCACGATGAGCACCACCACATTCTTCTTGGTCATCGGCACCGAGTCGTTGGGTACATGTATAGGATTGTAGATGGCTGCCATCTCCTGTTCATCGCTATAATAGTTGGGCACCACAAAGACGGCCTTGCCGATGGTGCGATACAGGGAGAACGGTGTGTTGAGCACCAGTGCCGCCTCGGTAGGACGGTTCACATACTGGTTGGCATTGCTGATGGTGATGGGACGCACGGCTGAGGTAAAACCGCCACGGATTCCGGCTACCACAAAGGGGGCTATCAGCAGCAGCGACAACAGACTTGCCACGTTATAGTGCCACAGGCGGAACTCGTTATTTCTATTCGTGGCTACCTTTCTGTAAAGCCGGTAGGTACACCATAGCAGTAGTACAAAGAGTATCAGCAGATAGAAGTGCCTGAACGTCTCTGTCAGGAAGATGCTGCCCAGATTCCCTTCGTTCGAGAACTCGTCAAAGACAGTTGTCGTGGTGCGTCGCATGGTAAATTGGAAATACACTGCGTCGCAGAGGTTCATGGCGAGTGCCAAACCGTTGACGGTGAGAAACAGTCCGCGGCAGATTTTCTGATAGACGGGTTTTGTCACCACCTGGTGCAGGGGCAACAGCATCATAACGATATAGAGCGAGTTGGTCACCATGATGGCGCTGGTGTCAAACATCAGTCCGCCACCCAGCATCTCCAGCAGGTGCCCGCCTGTCAGGTTGGCAGAAAAGTAGCTCCAGTTCTCCAACAAGAAGGTTATGCGTGCTATGAAGTACAGCACATAAGCCAACAGCAGGTTATACAAGGTAGTCGCCAGTGGCGCCAACAGCCTCAATCGTCGGTAGTTCATATAATCTCACCTAATAGTGTTGCACTCGTACTTCCTGTGATGCGCACACGCACGGTCTCGCCGATGTGGTGCGAACCCTTGTTGACGACGACGGCCTTGTTCTGCTCCGTACGTCCCATCAGCTGCTCGCGGCTGCGCTTTGAGAAGGCCTCCAACAGTACGTCAAACTCCTTGCCCTCGTCTTTCTTGTTCTGCTGGGCAGAAATCTCCGTCTGTAGGGCTATCAGCTCGTTCAGTCGGCGTATCTTCTCTTCGTCGGCGATGTTGTCGGGCAGATGTTTCGAGGCATAGGTGCCTGGGCGCTCTGAGTATTTGAACATAAAGGCGGAGTCGTAACCTACCTCGCGCATCAGCGACAGCGACAGCTGGTGGTCCTCCTCCGTTTCTGAGTGGTAGCCCACAAAGATGTCTGTCGACAGGCCGCAGTCGGGAATGATGCGACGAATGGCTGCCACACGGTCCAGGTACCATTCGCGGGTGTACTTACGGTTCATCAGTTTCAGGATGCGGTCCGAACCACTCTGCACGGGCAGGTGGATATGCTTGCAGACGTTAGGAACCTCAGCGACTACGCGCAGCGTCTCGTCACTCATGTCCTTGGGGTGACTCGTGGTAAAGCGGATGCGCATCTCGGGGGCCTCCTCAGCCACCTTCCTCAGTAACTGCGGAAACGATGTTCCATCGTTCCCATGATAGCTATTGACATTCTGCCCCAGCAGCGTCACCTCCTTGAAGCCACGGTCGCGCAGGTCACGCACCTCTCTTAAGATGCTCTCCACGTCGCGGCTACGCTCACGACCACGGGTGTAGGGTACAATGCAGTAGTGGCAGAAGTTGTTGCAACCACGCATGATGCTCACAAAACCGCTGATCTTCGCACCGTGCAGGCGCTGTGGCACCACGTCACGGTAGGTCTCTGTCGTCGACAGTTCTATGTTTATCGCCTTATGTCCCAACTCGGCCTGTGCAATCAGGTCGGGCAGCGACATATAAGAGTCAGGACCAGCCACCAGGTCGCAGTGGTGGTTCTCCAGCAGGTCGTCCTTGACGCGCTCAGCCATACACCCCAGCACGCCGATAATAAGGCCGTTAGCTGTTGGCTGTTCGCTGTTAGCTTTCTGGCGCTGGCGTTTGATGGCGTCCAGCGCATCCAGGCGGTGGTATATTTTCTGTTCCGCATTGTCGCGTATCGAACAAGTGTTCAGGAATACGGCATCAGCCTCATCCAACTCCTCTGTTGTCTCGTAGCCCGCCATCTTCATGACCGATGCTACGACCTCTGAGTCTGCCACATTCATCTGGCAGCCATAAGTCTCAATATACAGTTTCTTCATAAATAGTCTTTTTTCAGCTGCAAAGGTAGTACAAACCGAGTGAAAAACCAAATTTATTTGAGTTTTTCACTCGGTGCAGCCTACTTTCCTTTTCTGTATGTCTGATGACTAATAGGCATGTCCGTCGGCAATCTCTTCCTTGTCGAGTTTCTTCTTGTCGAGTGCATACCATGCGTAGGCGATATAGGCCACCACGAAGGGTATGAATAGGCTGACAACGGCCATGGTGCGCAGCGTGAACTCACTGGAGCAGGAGTTGGCAATGGTCAGTGACGACTGCAGGTCGGCAGTAGATGGGTAGTAGGCCGTGTGGTTCCATGCTGACATGAGCAACAGGGGCAGCACGACGAGTACGACACCTATGCCTGCAGGCCAGATGCCCTTGATATAGTCTTTGGAAACAATCGTCTTGCCGATGGCATAAAGAACCATGACGACACCCACGAGGAACAGAATGGTGAGGTACCACATGTCAATGAAGTTATGCAGGTACTTGTAGGGCTCCATGAAGATGACACTCTCATCGTTGTACGCATAGCCGTCCTTCACCAGCAGGTGGACGAGGTAGGCAATGAAGAGGATGAGGAAGGGCACGGCATTGCCGATGAGGCGCACACTGGCGCGACAGCGGATGTCTTCGTCGTTCACATTATTAATAATGTATAGGGTGCCCAGCACGCGTGCCAGAAACATGACAGCCAGCCCGAAGACGAGTACCCACGGGTTGAGCAGGGCGTCGAGACCATGCGAGGCGTTGGCCCACCGGGAGATAGCCTCCCCTGACCCCTCTAAAAGGAGGGGAGAGAGCATGGAGTTCTTGGTGACGATGAAGTTGCTGCCTTCGAAGAAGGTTGCGACGGCTCCACCTAACAGCAGGGGGCCTATCAGCCCGTTGATGATGAGAAACCATTGGAAAGTCTTGGCACCCAGGATGTTGCCTAACTTGTTCTGAAACTCGTAACTGACGGCTTGCAGGACGAAGGTGAACAGGATGGTCATCCACAGCCAGTAGGCTCCGCCAAAGCTGGTGGAGTAGAAGAGGGGGAAGGAGGCAAAGAAGGCTCCGCCAAAGGTGACCAGCGTGGTGAAGGTCAGTTCCCATTTGCGACCTGTAGAGTTGATGACGAGTCGGCGACCTTCCTCAGTATATCCTAACGAACGTACCATGGAGTTGGCACCCTGTACGAAGAGCAGGAATACCAGCAGGGCTCCCAGCAGTGAAACCAGGAAGCACCAGTAGTGTTGCAAGAAACTATAGGTAATCATAATTGTCATATTTCAATTATCATTTCTCAATGAGGCCATCGGCCGTATAATGTGGTCCCTTTTTAATCTGCTTGAGCATGATGTTAATCTCCACACAGAGCATCAGCGTGAAGAGGAACAGGAAGAGGAAGAAGGTCAGTGCCACCGAACAGCTCTCGATGTCGCTGACGCCTACCCATGTGGGTAGCATGTCCTGAATGGTCCATGGCTGACGTCCGAATTCAGCTACCAGCCATCCGCTCTCTGAGGCAATATAGGCCAGAGGGAGTAGCAGAATGGCCAGCCAATAGTGCCAGGCGGGCAGTGCTGAAATGTCGTGGTTGTCGGCCTGTGTCTCAGGCAGGATGCCAATGGTGGCCAACAGGCGGCGTGTGATGACGGACAGATAAGGTATCTGGAAAGCCATGATGCACAAGACGGCAAAGAAGAGGATGAACAGACACCCTGCGCCCACCATGATGCGGAAGGCCCAGAAGTTGACCCAGACGGGTGGTACTGCGTCGTGCTTGTCTTTCATATAGCCATAGCCGAAGTAAGGCATGTTCTCGTTGAGTGTCTGTAGCTGTTGGATAAGAACAGCATCGGCAGCCCCCTCCGCCTTGGCCTTGCGATAGGTTGCCAAGGCATTGATGGCCATCTTTCCACGCACAATCTTCTCATCGACAGAGGGTTCTTCCGTGCCGTCAGCTTTCGTGTAGCCGTTGAGGATGTCGTCGATGCCAGGTACGAAACCGTGGAAGTCGTTGGTAGCCATAAACGACAGCATGTAAGGCATCTCAATGCCAGGCACTACCGTGAGCCCTTGGTCGTAGCCGCCATCGTACAAAGCCTCCATGGCGGCGAGCTTCATGGGCTGCACCTTGGCTACGCTCTGTGCCGACTGATGGCCCGTCATGCCGGCTCCTAACGAAGCGATGAGGCCTACGACAGCAGCAATCTTGATGCTCTCCTTGGCCAGACGTATCTCGCGCTTCTTCATCAGATACCAGCACGAGACGGCAACGACGAAGACGGCACCGATAATCCAGGCAGAGATGACAGTGTGACAGAACTTGTCGATGGCAAAGGGCGACAAGGCCACGTCGAGGAAGCTGACCATCTCGTTGCGCATGGTGTCAGGGTTGAAGGCACAGCCCACAGGATACTGCATCCACGCGTTGGCCACCAGAATCCACCAGGCGGAAATGGTGGCACCAAGGCCTGTCAGCCAAGTCGATGCGAGATGAAATCCGGGCGATACCTTCTTCCATCCGAAATACATGACGGCAACAAAGGTGGACTCCATAAAGAAGGCCACAATGCCCTCGATGGCCAAAGGTGCACCGAAGATGTCGCCGACAAACCAGGAGTAGTTGGACCAGTTGGTGCCAAACTCAAACTCCAGGATGATGCCTGTGGCTACGCCCATGGCAAAGTTGATGCCGAAGAGACGCTGCCAGAATTGGGCCGTATCGCGCCAGAAGGTATCGCGTGTGCGGTACCAACAAGTCTCTACGATGCCCATCACTACGGCGAGTCCCAGCGTCAGAGGCACGAAGAGCCAGTGGTAGATGGCTGTCAGCGCAAATTGTGCTCTTGCCCAGTCGATGGACCCGCTGTCAATGGTTAGAAATAAGTTGTTCATAGCATTATTGTTTTAGGATTTTGGTAGCCACAAATTCTGATTCCTTGCCCTCGTCAGCATGAGTGCTGATGTAGTTGGGGAAGAAAAACACTTTCAGAATGGCAAAGATGATGAACAGCTTAATCAGAATGATAGCCCAGAGCGTACGCCCCAGCGTCATCTGGCGGAAACCGTCGCGATAGAAGTTGAAAGCCTTGTATAGCCAATTGTCTTTGTCCATCACAATGCCCTTTATAGCGTTAATAATGTTGCAAATATAGTAAATATTTTCAAAACTGCAAATTTTTCTTTGGTATTTCGTAGAAAAAGTATAACTTTGCAGCATGTTTTCGAAAACAAAAATCTTTTGAACTATGAATAATAAGAAAATTGTACTGCCCTTAGTGGCTGTCATCGTGTTGCTGGTTGCAGGTGTTGCTTATCTTGCTTATTCTCTCAATCAGGAGAAACAGGTAAACAAGGACATGCAGGAACTGGCTGTTCTTGAGAAGCAAGAAATGGAAAATGAGTATCAACAGTTTGCTGATCAGTACAGCGAGATGAAGACACGCATCAACAATGACTCTATCGTTGCCCAGCTGACCCGTGAGCAGGAGCGTACCAAGCAGTTGCTGGAAGAACTCCGCAAGACGAAGGCTGACGACGCTGCAGAGATTACCCGTCTGAAGAAAGAACTGGCTACCGTTCGTGCCGTGCTGCGCAGCTATGTGCTCCAAATCGACTCGCTGAACCAGTTGAATGCAGAGCTGATGGACGAGAACAATCGTGTGCGCTCTGAGTTGGAAATCACCAACCAGCAGAACATGGCGTTGGCATCGAGCAACATGACGCTGTCAGAGAAGGTCGCTATCGCTTCGCAGCTGAATGCTACGAATATCTCGCTGACCCCGCTGAACAAGAAGGGCAAGAACAACAAGAATATGAAGAAGGCCCGCTCACTTCTCGTTTCCTTCAATATCGCTCGTAACGTGACGGCTGCCAATGGCACCCGCGAAATCTTCATTCGCATCACCACTCCTATGGGTGAGGCACTCAATGGTGGCGGCACATTCAACTATGAAGACCGCCAGCTGGCCTACAGCATCAAGCGCTCTATCGACTATAGCGGTGAAGAGACTTCTGTTACTGGCATGTGGCCTGTCAACGAGACACTGCCTGGTGGCTCTTACAACGTCAGCATCTTTGCTGATGGCAATATGATTGGCTCAAGAAACTTCACGTTCGAGAAATAAATGATTAGGTTATTAACTGTTTGCTGTTGGCTATTAGCTGTTGGCATATCACCTGTTGAGGCTCAGCGCGTTCTGAGCCTTGATAGCTGTCGAGCCATGGCCTTGCGCAACAATAAGCAAATGAGTGTGCAACGTGTCAAGCAGGAGGTAGCCAAGAACCTCCGCAAGTCGGCACGTACGAAGTATCTGCCTCATGTGTCTGCCGCAGGTGGCTATCTCTATACTAGCAAGGAGATATCGCTGCTTAGTGACGAGAGCAAGGATAAACTGTCGAACCTGGGCACCAACGGTGTCAATCAGCTGCAGACGGGACTGGCTTCGGCTATGCCTATACTGAGCGCCTTGTTTGGTGGTACTGCTCCCGTGACATCTATGATGAATGGCATGGCGGGCACGCTGAACCAGATAGGGCAGGGCATCGTCGACGAGTTGAACACGGATACGCGCCACATGTTTGGCGGTGCCATCCTCGTGACACAACCCGTATTCATGGGTGGTGCCATCGTGGCAATGAACAAGATAGCGGATATTGGCGAAGAAATGGCGGCCAACTCGGCCGATGCTCGTCGCCAAGAGACGCTCTACCAGATAGACCAGGCCTACTGGCAGGTGGTGTCGCTGCGCCATAAGCAGAAGCTCGCTGAGGGTTTTCTTGGACTGGTGAAGAAGCTGGACGGCGATGTACAGAAGATGATTCGTGAGGGTGTCGCTACCCGTTCGGAGGGCTTGAGCGTCAGCGTGAAAGTCAACGAGGCTGAGATGGCTGTCATGAAGGTCAACGACGGACTGACACTGTCGAAGATGCTGCTGTGCCAGCTCTGCGGACTGCCCGTCGACGAGCAGGTGACGCTGGCTGACGAAGAGAAGGAAGAGATTGCCGTGACGGACGAAGTAAGGACTGCCGCTCAAACCGACATGATGCTTTCGAACCGTCCGGAGCTGAAGATGCTGCAGAACGTGGTGGATATCAGTCATCAGACTACCAATCTCCTCAAGGCAGGTAATCTGCCGCAGGTGATGCTGGTAGGTGGCTATTCGGTGTCGAATCCTAATGTGTATAACGGTTTCCAACGTAAGTTCAGTGGCGCATGGAATGTGGCCGTACTGATGCGTATACCCATCTGGAACTGGGGTGACGTAGCTTATAAGGTGCGTGCCGCCAAGGGGGCAGCCACTATCGCTACTCTGGAACTGGAGGAAGCCCGCGAGAAGATGGAACTGCAGTTGAGTCAGAGCAACTTCCGTGTGAACGAGGCCGACAAGAAGCTGGAACTGGCGAAGGCCAGTCGGCAGAAGGCTGAAGAGAACCTGCGAACGGCCAACCTGGGATTCCAGGAGGGCGTCATCTCGTCGACAACGGTCATGGAGGCACAGACTGCCTGGCTGCAGGCGCAGTCGCAGTATATCGACGCTGAGATTGATGTGCAGCTGAGTCGTGTGAACCTGCAGAAGTCGCTGGGAACACTGAGGTAAATTGTAAATAGTAAATCGTCAAATAGTAAATATAAAGATGAATGCAAAAACGCAACATAACAACATTCTGCTGGCTATCATAGGTTTCGCCACAGTGGTGGTCATCGTTGGTGTCATCGGATTCTTTGCCTTCTCCCGTAAGCCAGAGGTAATACAGGGACAGGTAGAAGTCAGCGAATATCGCGTGTCGAGCAAGGTGCCTGGCCGTATCCTGGAGATACGCGTCAAGGAGGGTGACTTCGTCAAGGTCGGCGACACGCTGGCAATCCTCGATGCTCCTGAGGTGCGTGCCAAGATGGAACAGGCCCAGAGTGCACAGGATGCTGCCTCGGCGATTGAACTGAAAGCACAGAATGGTGCCCGTGAAGAGCAGATTCGCGGTGCCTACAATGTGTTACAGCAGGCCAAGGCCGGCGTAGAGATTGCTGAGAAGTCATACAAGCGCATCCAGCGCCTCTTCGATGAGGGCGTTGTCAGCGAACAGAAACGTGACGAGGTGTATGCCCAGTATAAGGCGATGGAGGCACAGATGCAGGCTGCCCAGAGCCAGTATGACATGGCGGTGAATGGTGCCCGTCGCGAGGACAAGCTCGCTGCTGCTGCCCAGGTGGGACGTGCCAAGGGTGCCGTACAGGAAGTGAACTCGTATATCCACGAGACAGTACAGATTGCCCAGATGGAGGGAGAGGTCATGGACATCTACCCCAAGCAGGGTGAGTTGGTAGGTACTGGTTCGCCTATCATGACCATTGCCGTCATGAAAGATATGTGGGGAACGTTCAGCGTCCGTGAAGACCAGTTGGCAGACATGAAGGTGGGCGACACGTTTACCGCCTTTGTTCCTGCTTTCAACAAGGATATCCAGCTGAAGGTGTACTCTCTGAAAGACGAGGGCTCTTACGCCGTTTGGCGTGCCACGAAGGCCAATGGTCAGTATGACCTGAAGACCTTTGAGGTCAAGGCCCGTCCGGTAGAGAAGTTTGAGGGACTGCGTCCTGGAATGAGTCTGGTTATTAAGAACTGACGATGTTGCTGATGCTGCGTCGGATATACGAGTTGTCGTTGAGGGAGTGCAAGATATTCATGCGCAACCCCATCTACGTATTCTGCATGGTGGTGTTCCCGCTGGCAGTGATGGTCTTCTTCACCTCTATGCTGGAGAACGGACAGCCGCAGGATATGCCCATAGGTGTGGTAGACCCTGACAATTCGTCGACGACACGTGCCTTGATACGTCGCCTGGATGCCTTCCAGACTAGTCAGGTAGTTGCCCGCTATCCTTCTGTCAGTGCCGCACGCCGTGCCATACAGAATAATGAGATTTTCGGTTTCATCTATTTCCCCCAGGGAACGACAGAAAAACTGCTGAGTGGCAGACAACCCAAGATCTCGTTCTACTATTCGATGACGTCGGTTACTGCCGGTTCGATGGTGTTCCGTGACTTGAAGACGGTAGCCACATTGGGCTCTGCCGCTGTAGGACAGGCCACGATGCGTGCCCGTGGATTTACGGACAGCCAGATTAAGACATTCCTGCAACCCATAGCCATCGACCTGCATCAGATAGGTAACCCTACGACTGACTATAACGTCTTCCTGTCGACGATGATGGTTCCTGGCATTATGATGCTGTTTATCTTCCTCATCACGACCTATGCCATTGGTACGGAACTGAAGTTCAACCAAGGTAAGCAGATTATGCTGATGGGTGGCAACAGCATCATGGTAACGCTCATCGGCAAGCTGTTGCCCCACCTGCTGATATGGCTCACGCAAGTGTTCTGCTATAGCTTCTACGTCTTTGGCATCCTGGAATTCCCCCATCCTGGAGGTACGGGAATGATTGTGCTGCTCAACCTGCTGATGGTCTTTGCCGCCATGGGCTTTGGCATCTTTGCCTTCGGACTGATGCCTTCGCTGCGCATGTCGATGAGTATCAGCTCACTGTGGGCGGTGCTCAGTTTCTCGATGGCTGGTACGGCATTCCCCGTCATGGGAATGGACGGCCCCTTGCAGGCGTTGGCATGGCTCTTCCCACTGCATCACTATTGTGTAATCTATGATACCTGCGTGCTAAATGACTTCTCGCTGCTCGAGTGCTGGTGGCATGTGGCTGCTATGCTGGCCTTTATGCTGTTGCCGATGCTTGTGGCAGGAAAGATCAAGAACGCTATGCATACCTATGTATATATCCCCTAACGACGCAGACCCATGAAAATAGACTATATCCTAACGACGATCAAAGAGGGCTGCCGCGACGCAGCACGCATCTGGCGTGACGAGTTGCTGCGGATTATCAAAGATGAGGGTGTCATCATCTTCTTCTTTGTCGTGCCCTTGGTCTATCCGTTGCTCTATTCGTGGATATATAATAATGAGGTGGTACGTGAGGTCCCTGTGGTGGTGGTAGACAATAGCCACTCTCAGCTGAGCCGTAAGTTTATCCGCATGTGCAATGCGTCGCCCGATGTCAAGGTGGTGGCCTTTGTGGACGATGTCGATGAGGCCAAGATGCTGATAGGACGTAACGTGGCGATGGCACTCTATTACATCCCCTCCGATTTCCAGACGCGCATCTATCGCATGGAGCAGGCTACCATAAGCGTCTATTGTAACATGAGTCTGGTGCTGTGTTATAAGGCCGCTTACCAGACGGCACTCATGGTGTCGCAGGAGATGAACAGTGAGATACAGATTCAACTGTCGGGAAAGTATACCAAGCGCGAGGAACAGATACAGGCGATGCCCTTGGAGGCTGACGGACAACCGCTGTTCAGTCCGGCAGGAGGCTACGGCTCGTTTGTGCTGCCTGCCGTGCTCATGCTGATTGTCCAGCAGACACTGGTGCTAGGTATTGGTCTGTCGGCAGGTACTGCCCGCGAGAGCAACCGCTTCCAGAACCTGGTACCCCCAGATCGCCGCTATTATCATGGCATGTTCCGCGTGGTGTTTGGCAAGGCGATGTGTTACCTGATGATATACATCCTGATGGGTGCATGGCTTACCATCATTGTACCGCGGCTGTTCCATTTCCCCTGTCTGGCCCACTGGCAAGACTTGTTGGCCATCATGCTGCCCTATACGCTGGCCTGCATCTTCTTTGGTATGACGGTGAGCTGTCTGGTACGCTATCGTGAGAACGTGATGCTCATCATTGTGTTCGTCTCTGTGCCGTTGCTGTTCCTGACAGGAGTGTCATGGCCGCAGACGGAGATTCCTGGCTTCTGGCAGGGCGTGTCTTGCTTGTTCCCTTCAACCTTCGGTGTGCGTGCCTATATCCGTCTGAACTCTATGGGCGGTACGCTGAGCGACGTACTCACGGAGTACCGCATACTCTGGTGCCATGTGGTGGTCTACTTCATTGTGGCCTGTCTGGTCTATCACCACCAGGTGAATCTGGCTCGCCAGCACGCAGCAGAGGCAGAGTAAAACAAATTTCCACCTTTTTCTTGGCTGTTTCGGAAATAATTTCTATCTTTGCAGCAGATACAAAGAAATTATGCAGAGACCAGAAATAGTTAATAAGATTCGTCAGACCATCCGAGGCACGGAGCCAACGGCAACGGCTATATTGTATGGTTCAGAAGCACGAGGTGATGCTCGTGCTGATAGTGATGTTGACGTGCTGATTCTATTAGATGGCGACAAACGCGACCTTCGACGTGAGGCGGCTGTTTCTGGAGCTTTGTATGACATAGAACTGGCTACAGGAGTTATTATTAGTCCCATGATTATGTTGCGCAAGCAATGGGAAAATCGTCCTTTTAAGACTCCGTTCTATGTCAATGTTATGAATGAAGGAGTCGTATTATGAAAGAAACGTTAGACGAACTATGACGATTTCGTTTATTGTGACAAAGAACTGGTTGAGGAATATCAGCCGAAAGCAGAGAAGTTTATCAAAGCAATCAATGAGTTGCTAGTTTGACAATAAGTATATATTCATACGCATCACGGTGGCAATCGAAAGATTTTCACCTTTTTCTTTGCTGTTTCAAAAATAATTCCTATCTTTGCAGTGTTCTCATACCGAAGCCTTGCTTGAGTGCGGTGCTGACGAGGGTGGGAATTTATATATAGGAAAAGCGTTATCTGACGCTTTGTTCTTGACTCTTCGGAATCTGGCAGTTCCCAACTAATCGTCGAGATGCAAAGCAACAATGACGCTCATGGGTATGTAATATCCGTATCAGCATAGTTGTCAGCCATCATTGGCTTACTACTAATGCTGTCGTATATATACATACGGCGTGGGCTTCGGCGTTGCTCGTTCTGACGATTAGGGCGATGCCAGAGCCTCGGAGAGTGGGACGAGTAACAGGTAGGATCCCACGCTCTTTTTGTATATAAGTAAAGCTTACTACGAACGTTCTGTTCCGGGATTCGCAGATGTATAAAGATCATTTGCTAATGAAACACTTAAAACTATTAACTGTGGCGTTTTTCTCTTTGCTATTGGGGACAATACCACTAATGGCACAGGAAGACGGCACAAAATGTGTAATGATCGAGACGTCGCAAGGAGAGACACTAGAGTATTATATTTCCTCTCATCCTCGACTAACGCAAAACAATGACAAGGTAACTCTAATATCAGATGAAGAGACACTTGAGTTCAGCACGGTTGGCATTAAGAAGGTTTATACCTCCATTGCCACCATCAAGGTTGTATATACAGTAGATGGTGAAGTTTACAAGACATACTATCACCACGCTGGCGTAAAAATCAAGACAGAGCCAGCCCCGGAAAAAGAAGGCTATTCGTTCTCTGGATGGAACAATGAGCCAACGGTAATGCCCGATCATGACATCACTATTGCAGGAACCTTCAGCATCAACAAGTACAAACTCGTATACCAAGTGGATGGTACTGATTACAAGAGTATTGATGTTGAGTATGGTGCTACTATTACACCAGAAGCGGAGCCTACAAAGGAAGGCTACACCTTCTCTGGTTGGAGTGAAATCCCTGAAACTATGCCAGCTCACGATGTAACTGTTACTGGTACGTTTACGATTAATTCTGGTATTGGTGGTGTATACACATATTTTGATTTCGTAAATACAGGTAGCGAGATTCATATTAATGGTTTGCAGCCATATGAAGTAGTAACCATTTATAGTGTATCTGGAAGTAAGATTATTACAAAACAAGCATCTAAGGATGGTAAACTGACAATCTCAACATCTTTGCTCACACAGAGTGTGTATATTATCAAAACAAACAGTAGAACAATTAAATATACAAAATAATGAAAAGAACAATAATATCAATAGCTATTGCTGCATTGGCAACAAGCCTTTTTGCCCAAACAGTTAACGTACACTTCAAGAATGGACAGACCATCGTATTTCCTTCTGGGAATGTAGAATTCGTAGATTTTTCAGAGAAAGCCCCTGACCCCACAGTGTCTGCAGGTGCAGTGGTTGACCTTGGATTATCTGTGTACTGGTGTTCATGCAACGTTGGAGCTGAAGCTCCAGAGGAGTATGGTGATTATTATGCTTGGGGTGAGACAAAACCGAAGAGTAGTTATTTACAGAAGAACTATGCTTTCTATGATGATAACACCAAAACATATACTAATATTGGCAACGATATTAGTGGTACAGAGTATGATGCTGCTACTGCTAATCTTGGTAACGATTGGAGGATGCCTACAAAGGCAGAAATCAAAGAACTTAGAGACAACTGTACATGGGAGTGGGTTCAGATTAAAAGCATCAATGGATATAAGGTAACTGGATCTAACGGAAATTCAATATTTATACCTGCAGCAGGATTCTATCTATCTTCTTCGAAAATGTATGTCGGAGAAAAAGATGGTAATGATTTTTGGAGTGCAACATCTACATCAACAGAGTATGCTCATACATGTAATAATCTTTATGATGGTTCAGGTCGTCCCAAATATTATGGTCTTTGTATCCGCCCCGTCACTTCTAACCCCAACGCTGAGGGAGGTCCTGTTGACCACTCTAGTGACTACCTTGTAACGGATAAAATCTCTGCATCGATTATAAGTGCTTCTGTTAGTAAAATCAATGGGGTAATACGGTCTGGCAGTTCTTTTGGTGTAAAATTCAGTAACGCAAGTGACGAGGCTGTGACACTGATTGGTATAGAAGTTCACGATAGCGGAAAGGCTGCGGGCAGCAATCTGCTTTCAGAAGAGGTAGAAGTCGCTGCTGGTGAATCTAAGAGCTATACTGTCACACTTGGCTCAAACATGACAACCCCTGTGTTCTGTTTCACCTACCGTTACAATAAAAAGAAATACACAGTTGAAGCAACCTATTCCTAACTTTTTTAATAAATGATTATGAATAAGAAGAATCTATTTTCATTGTTGCCATTAGTAGTGATGGTTATGTTAACTATCTCCTTATTCTCTTGTGGCGGTGACGATGACAATTCCCCTAATGGTGGCGGCTCGTATGACTTAGTAGATGGAGTTCATGTCAACCCCCAAAAACTCTTGGCTTTGGACGTTTATAAAGGGGAAAATGCAAAGAGCAAAATCCACTTTGATATGTCCTATGATGCCAAGGGACGACTGACTGATGTCATAGCGAGTGTTTATAGGACGCTCAGCGATGGCAATACGCAGACGGATAAGGCAAAAATATTGAGTATTGACTATGATTTGAGATTTATCGAATACTATCATAAAGAAAAATATAGCTATAACTCAACAACTCACGGATATGATGTAACACCTGTGTATGAGCGTGCTTTCTTTAATTTGAACAGCAATGGCTACATTGCTACACTTGATAATTGCGAGCTATCGTATAACAATGACGGCTATCTCGTTGGGACGAAAGACAGCAAGACGATGTGGACTTTTGCCTACGGAGAAAACGATGTAATCAAATACATGGTAGAGAGATTAAAGACTGGCAATATTGACATTTACTACACTCACTATGGTGCGAAAAATGGAGATATGTATTTCTCAGTTAATAATCCTGATAAGTTTTCAGAATGGGATTCATATCCTACGATTTCCGACTGTCGTACTGCCTCAGTCCTAATACTCTATCAAGCAGGTCTGTTTGGAAGAATAAGCCAACAATGCATAAACCTGGCTGGTTCTTCTAATAAGAATGCAATAATTGAACAAATTAGTGACAAGGATGGTAGTAATTTGATTATCCGTTGCTCGTTCGTGTTCAAATAAATAAGAATTCCCCCAAAACATTTGACCTATTAACATAACATGCCTCAAACCCTTTGTACACCAGGGGTTGAGGCATGTTAAATGCTTGCTCACTAGTATCGTTCATCTACTTGAAAATATGGGGGGGATTCCTCAAGCAATATATTAAGGGACTGTACATCAACAACGGCCGCAAAGTAGTGAAGAGATAATTTCTGTTGATACCAAAGAAAAACGAAGAAAAATGCTGTCACAGTCACGCGCAAGCCACTGACACACAGCGAGATAAGTGTGACACCTAAAATGTGCTTATCAAAACGAATCAAAATTTCTGTTAAATCAGTGTTAATTTCGGTCGCTTGTTTTTGACAGCCAGATGTGTTAGTACTATCTTGTCATTTTGTACTAATACTTCGTAACTGCCTTGTACTCAGTTATTTCCGCTTTTGGCGTTTGCGTCAGTCGTATCAGTTCTTCTCATCAGTGTATCAGTTTATCTGTCTTCGTGCGACGGCCGTCAAAAATACCTGCGACGGCCGTCGTAGATATCTACGACATCCGTCACACAATAAGTCTTTATCTATGCCCATGTCGGGAACAGCTGATAAGGATACAGGACTCATTTAATACGAAAGCGGAATGACTACTATAGCAATGGGGGATGAACTCATATATCGTTCAAGCATGTAGATAAGTGCTTGACTTGTTGCCCCCTAAAAATAGGTGTCACACTTATCTCGCTGTGTGTCAGCAGTTTGTACGTGACAGTGACAGCATTTTTCTTCACAAATACTATCATAAGTGCCAACGAAACAAGGTCTACTAACACTTTGAACTTGTGGGGTATGCATATAAAAAAAGTCTTTAAGGCCCAGCAGCCTTAAAGACTTTTTAAGATGGGAATAACCTTTTACTTGAAACTTCGTTTCGAATTCGCTCACGCTCGACAGAGTGAATCAATTCACTCTGTGCTCGCTTACTCGCGAACTTCCCAGATGTCGTTGGTCTCCAGCAACTCCTCGAAGTTGTGGTACTTCTTCTGAGCGCTGACCTCAGCGAGCTGAGCGTGTACGGCATCGTTGTAGGTAGGAGCCTCTACGTCGCGGATGACACCCAACGCTACGGGGAAACCGTCGCCATTGCCCATGAGGGCGAGCTTCAGCTGCAGGGTGTTGTCCTCGCAGTGAGCATCGTGA
>OMQN01000144.1 GCA_900313235.1 uncultured Prevotellaceae bacterium
GGGTGACGTGTTCATGCTGACCGTCCGTATCGCCACACCTCCGTTCAAGCCCGACCGCAGCGGCTTTATGGATGTCAATCCTGGTATTGCTTCATCATACATCTTCTCGCTGAAACCTGGCGACAAGGTTATCATGAGCGGTCCTTTCGGTGACTTCCACCCACACTTCGACTCAAAGAAGGAGATGATTTGGGTTGGTGGTGGTGCTGGTATGGCTCCGCTGCGTGCTCAGATTATGCACATGACGAAGACACTGCATACCAAGGACCGCGAGATGCACTATTTCTATGGTGCTCGTGCCCTGAACGAGGTGTTCTATCTGGACGACTTCTTAGGACTGGAGAAGGAGTATCCCAACTTCCATTTCCACCTGGCACTCGACCGTCCAGACCCCGCTGCCGATGCTGCTGGCGTGAAGTACACTCCAGGCTTCGTCCACAACGTGATGTACGAGACCTATCTGAAGGACCACGAGGCTCCCGAGGACATCGAGTACTACATGTGTGGTCCTGGCCCGATGTCAAAGGCTGTCGTGGGCATGCTCGACTCACTGGGCGTAGATCCCGAATCCATCATGTACGACAACTTCGGAGGTTGATGCGTTACATCATACCTTGCATACTCATTCCTCTTGTACTGGCCCTCCTTTCGTGTGGCCAGCGCAAGAGGGATGCTGTTTACTACGAAAAGATGGTCGACAGCATCCGCAAGGCTGAGCAGCTACAGGAGATGAAGCGCCAGGCAGGAGTCTATGACGACCCCGTTGAGGCTTTCTTCGACACGCTGCAATTTCGTGCACTGCCTATCAAGTCAGAGCGTCGCGATTTTGACAAGATAGGACACTTTGGCAAGGTGCCCCCTCATGTGAGTTCTATACTGGGTTATCCTGTCGATACGCGCCTCAAGGCATTGCTGTTGCCCAAGGTTCATGGACTTCGTGCCATGTTGCTCTCCGAACAGCTCGACTCCCTCACCTCTTCGCTCTATCTTTACACCCTTGAGGACGATGGTACGCCCATCGACCATCTCTGCCTGTATGAAGAGAAAGACGAAGACCGCGCCGACGACTTCGGCAAACTGCTGATGGACTACTTTATTACAAGCAGTTACGAGGTCACGCTGCTCTACTACTATGAATCCATGACTACCCACAAGACAGAAACGGAGCAAAGCCGCTGTTTCCACATCACTGCCGATGGAAGGTTTGAAGAGATTGTCATAGAGATAGAGTAGGCAATAAACAATAGCCATTAGACAATATCAACCAAAACCAATCCAATATGAAGAAAACCATCCTAACCATGCTGCTTACCCTTGTCGCTATGATAGGGCAGGCCATCGATGAATATCATTTCCACGGCGGCACTGCCGTGATAAAGGGACGCTTGGTCAACAAACCTATCGGAGACGGCACGACCCTTTCGGTGCATACCGTCAACCTGTTTACCGACCAGGAGCAGATTCAGTCCATTCCTGTGGCTGCCGATGGTACCTTCAATGGCACCATTTCCTTGCCCCATTCGCAGGCTGTCATGCTGAAGGATGTAGGCCATGTTTTTCTGGCTGTGGGTGACACCGTTGAGCTGACGAAAGATGCTACCCAGGGTGAGGAGGATGGCGTAACCTTCAGCGGCCACACCACGAGTGCCCTTATCAATCAGCTCTGGCCAGCGTTGAAGAAGCGCTATTTCGGAGATGAACAGCTTAGCAATCAGTCTGTGTCCTTAGAAGAGATTCCTGCTTGGAAGCAGCGCATGGTGAAGTTGATGGATGCCATCATTGCCGACATCAAGGCCGACCGCCTGCCATTGCCTGCCGGGGTGAATGCCTATGCCAAAGAGGTGTTGGGTGCTTGTCTGTTGGCAGAGCCTTTCGAGGCTACGCTCAGAACGTTCCGCAGCCACATGATGCAGCTGTTGGGCAAAAGAGCCGACTACTACGACTTCGTTGCCGAGCGTGAGCAGTGGCTACTCAACAATCCTGCCATGATGCTCGTCATCGATAAGCCCGATTATCTGATAGGTGATGTGGGAAACTATCTGTTGATTGATATCGCTTTTCTGAAGGGTAGGTTGTATATGGGCTCTCACGATAACGAACTAGCTGCGATGGTCGATTATAAGAGTGAGTTCTTCCTGCCGCGCCACTACGATGCCGCCCTGCATCGCAGCATGTTGGCCCTGCGCGCAGATACGTTGCTGACCAAGGCCGACTACTATCGCAAGGCAGCAGAAGCAGCTCATCAAACATTTCACCTCGGAAACAACTTCATGCAGCAGGTGGTGCTCACGCGCCAGATCTTTACGCGTGTAGATGATGAAGACAATACCACCCCCGACCAGAAGGCTGCCGTCTTTGCTGCCGTGATCCCACTCATCACTAATCCCATCGTCTCTCATCAGGCTGTCGAGGCCTATCGCCAATATGTCATCAGCAGTGAGGGGAAGCCCCAGCAGATCGCCTCAAAGACTCCCGAGGCCGATGCACTCTTTGAGCGCCTCATAGCGCCCTACAAGGGCAATGCGCTCTATCTCGACTTCTGGGCAATGTACTGCGGACCCTGCAAGACCGATATGCTCAACCAACGCGAGAAGGTAGAACGGTTGAAAGACAAGCCCGTGCGCTTCCTGTATATCTGCGACGAGCGAGACAGCTCGCGCGAAAAGGCAGAAAAGTGGATGCAGGACAACAACATCAAGGGCGAGCACATCTTCGTAACCCACGAAGAGTGGAAACTCCTCAACGATAAGTTCCAGTTCTACGCTGTCCCCTTCGTGACAGCTATGGACAAAGAAGGCAATATCATTACCCGCAAAGTCCTCGACAAGCTCCTCGGAGAATAACCAATTTTGCTCCGTATCAGGCTGTTTCATGTGCGTATCAGGCTGATACAGTTCTGTATTAGGCTGTCTTGGAGTTGTATCAGCCTGTCTTGTGAGCGAGGTAGTGTGTGCCAAGTATAGGGAAAAACGTCGAAATAAGGGGTTTGCGCATGCCTTTTTAGGCCTTTGAGAACCGGAATTTGACGATTTTGTGCCCTATCTGAGTGTTTGCATCGTAGGAACTGTCGATTTAGAAATGTTGTATCTCGTTGATTTACTGCTTTTTAGGTGAATTGTTAATGGTCGAGTATTCCAGTTATTCCAATTCCAGTTTGTTTTTTGTGTATTCCTATTCTGCTTATTATATATATAACTACTTATATATTAAATAGTTATATAATATATAAAGGGGGGCACATGCTCTTTTTTTCTAATTGGAATTGGAATAATTGGAATTTCACTCCTCTACCAGGCCACAGACAAGAAAAAAGCGCAACAATTGTTCATTGCTGCGCTTTATTATTTGACTTAGTATTTTACAGTCCCAACTTCTTACGAATATCCTTGGGGATGGCGTTCTTGTTGATGAGGAAGTCCATGGTGTTGGCAGCGATGAAGGCCTTGGTCATGTACCAGATGCCTTTGTAGTCGCCACTCTCACCCCATGAGTTCTTCACCATGTAGTACTCCTTGCCGTTCTGGTCCTTGGCA
>OMQN01000139.1 GCA_900313235.1 uncultured Prevotellaceae bacterium
ATATCTGGCGCAACTGGCGTATCTATCTTTCGGAATTCGTACCCCTTTTATTCAAATAACAACTTATGAAACAATCAATTATTCTGGCAGGGGCACTGGTCGTCGTGATGGCTGGCTGCACTGCTACTGACAAGACTGTCAAGAACACTATCAATCAGGAGGAAGTGATGGCAAAGATGTCTCTTGAAGACAAGGCACATTTTGTAATCGGTACTGGTATGCAGGGCTTCTCAGGCGACGAGGCCGTGATTGGCGCTACGAAGAATCTGGTGCCCGGTGCTGCTGGTACTACCTATCCGCTCGACTCTCTCGGCATCCCTGCCATCGTGCTGGCCGATGGTCCTGCAGGACTCCGTATCGATGCTACCCGTGAGGGTGACTCTGCTACCTACTATTGCACGCACTTCCCCATTGGAACGCTGCTCGCCTCGACATGGAACACTCAGTTGGTCGAAGAGGTGGGTATCGCCATGGGACAGGAGGTGAAGGAGTATGGCGCTGACGTGCTGTTGGCCCCAGCCCTCAATATCATGCGTAATCCACTGTGCGGCCGTAACTTCGAATACTATAGTGAAGATCCTGTTGTGGCCGGTAAGACGGCTGCTGCCTATATCAAGGGTATTCAGAAGAACGATGTAGGTACCAGCATCAAACACTTCGCTGCCAACAATCAGGAGACCAACCGCATGGGCAACGATGCCAATATGTCGCAGCGCGCCCTCCGCGAGATCTACCTGAAGGGCTTCGAGATTGCCATCAAGGAGAGCAAGCCTTGGACGGTGATGACCTCTTATAACTATATTAACGGTGTCTATACCTCTGAGAGCAAAGATCTCGTGCAGACGATTCTCCGTGACGAGTGGGGTTATGAGGGAACCGTGATGACCGACTGGTTCGGAGGTAAGGACGGTGCTGTGCAGATGTGGGCAGGCAACGACATGCTGCAGCCAGGTAAGAAGGCTCAGTTCGACTCCATCGTGGCTGGCGTGAAGAGTGGTAAGCTCGCTGAGGCAGACCTCGACCGCAACGTGAGCCGTATCCTGAAGCTCATCGAGAAGACACCGCGCTATCAGGGTTATCAGTATTCTAATAAGCCAGACCTGAAGGCACATGCCGAGGTGACGCGCCAGTCGGCTGCTGAGGGTATGGTGCTGATGAAGAATGCTAATGCACTGCCTTTTGCAGAGAAGATCAAGAACGTGGCGCTCTATGGCAACACGTCTTACGAGTTTATCGCAGGTGGTACGGGTTCGGGTAATGTGAACCATGCCTATGTGGTGTCTCTGCTCGACGGTATGAAGAACGGCGGCTACACCGTCTCTGACGATCTGAAGCAGAGTTACGAGCAGTTCTGGAGTGACTATTATAAGGCACGTGAAGCCGAGATTGCTGAAATCGAGAAGACAGACAAACAGAAGGCAATGATGATGAAGTTCCTGCCCAGTGGACTGCCTGCAGAGAAACAGTTTACCGCTGCTGAGCTCGAGGCTCAGGCTTCCAAGGCAGACATCGCCGTACTGACGCTGGGTCGCATCTCTGGTGAGTTCTTCGATCGCAAATCTGCCGACTTCAACCTCAGCGATTCAGAGCGTCAGCTGCTCAAGCAGGTCTGCGAGGTCTACCACAAGGCTGGCAAGCAGGTGGTCGTGCTGCTGAATATCGGTGGTGTCATCGAGACCGCATCTTGGAAAGATCTGCCCGATGCTATCCTCTGTGCCTGGCAGGCAGGACAGGAAGGCGGCAACAGCGTGGTGGATGTGCTCAGTGGCAAACAGTCGCCTTCGGGTAAGTTCACCATGACATGGCCCGTCAAGTTCACCGATGCCTACTCTTCACGTAATTTCCCCGTGGATCAGACGGCTAAGATTGACTTCATGAATACCGTGGAGCGCGGCAATGTGAAGAATGTGGACTATACCAACTATGAGGAGGATATCTATGTAGGCTATCGGTATTTCGACTCATTCGACGTACCCGTCAGCTATCCCTTCGGTTATGGTCTCAGCTATACCACCTTCGAGTACAGCGATGCGAAGATTGCCCAGAAGAACGATATCTATGATGTCACTGTGACGATCAAGAATACGGGTAATCATGAAGGTAAGGAAGTCGTAGAACTATACATCTCAGCTCCTGACAACAAGGCTCAGAACAAGCCTGCCAAGGAGTTGAAGGCCTATGCCAAGACGAAGAGCCTGAAGCCAGGTGAGAGCGAGACGATCACACTGAGTGTTACGGCACCGGAGCTCGCTTCGTTTGACGAGGCTGCTTCTGCATGGGTGGTGGCCGAGGGCGACTATCAGTTCCTCGTTGGTGCTTCTTCTCAGGACATCAAAGCCACACTGTCGGCTCCTGTCAAGAACATGCAGACGAAAGTCAACGACGTGATGAAACCCAAAGTTCAGCTGAACCTGCTTAAAAGGTAAAAAGGTAAAACAGTAAAAAGGTAAAAAAGATAGAAAATATATGAGAAAGACTATTATGACTTTGGCGCTGGCAGCGATGTGCTGCGTAGGCGCTCAGGCACAGGAGAAACTCTTCCAGAGTGCCAATGTACAGTCACCCGTCATCAATAACGACGGTACAGTGACATTTAATCTCTTTGCCCCTAAGGCAGTGAAGGTAGAAGTGACTGGTGACTTCCTGCCTACTCAGCAGATAGATGTTCCTGGCTATGGCAAGTATGATGCCCCAGGTGTCGCTCAGTTGAAAGAAGGAAAGAATGGCGTGTGGAGCTATACCACCGACAAGCTCGCTCCTGAAATGTACAGCTATACCTTCAACATCGACGGAATGACAGGTGTAAAGGATCCTGCCAATATCTACGTGAATCGTGATATCGTGTCGTTCACCAACATCTTCATCGTCAGCAACGAGAAGGGTGACAAGGGCGATCTTTACAAGGTGAATGAGGTGCCTCATGGCAATCTCTCAAAAGTGTGGTATAACAGTCCCACGCTGAAGATGCAGCGCCGCATGACGATCTATACACCTGCTGGTTACGATAAGGGTGGCAAGTATCCGGTGCTCTATCTGTTGCATGGTGCTGGTGGCGACGAGAACGCTTGGAGTGAGCTCGGACGTGCTGCCCAGATCCTTGACAACCTGATTGCCACTGGTAAGGCAAAGCCCATGATTGTGGTGATGCCTAATGGTAACCCCAACTGTCAGGCTGCCCCTGGTGAGTGGTCATGGGGTATGTACACACCTGGTTTCCGCGACAGCGGCACTGGTCCTACCGCACCTGCTGCAGCCTCGATCCCAGAGAGCTTCATGGACATCGTGAACTATGTCGATGCCAACTATCGCACGTTGAAGGATCGCTCACACCGCGCCATTTGCGGTCTGTCGATGGGTGGCGGCCACACCTTCCACGTGAGTCTGCTCTATCCCAATAAGTTCGACTACTACGGACTCTTCTCTGCAGGTCTGCACCTGGGTAATGGTGGTTTCAACAGCTCGTTTGCCGAGCAGATCAAGGCCAATCCCGAGTTCGAGAAGCAGAGTGCCCGTCTCTTTGGCAGCAAGCCCAAGCTCTATTGGATGGGTATGGGTAAGACCGACTTCCTTTATCAGAGTACTGTTGACCTGCGTGCCTACTGGGACAGCAAGGGCTATCCCTATGAGTATGTTGAGACCGATGGTGGTCATATCTGGCGTAACTGGCGCATCTATCTGACGATGTTCGCCCAGAAGATCTTCAAATAGTCTATTCTGTACGTCATAAATTAAGAGCACGGCTTCGATCTCGTCCACGGGGATGCCCATGTACTTGAGAACCTCCCACAGGTACTTACCCTGATGGCCGAACATCACGGCGCAGTGGTGTGGGTAGTGCTTCTCGATGAGCACGTGACGGTAGAAGCGGCTCATGTTCTTGATGCCGAAGATACCGATAGAACCGAACGAACGAGTAGCCACGGGGATCACCTCGCCCTGAGCGATGTAGGCGCGCAGCTTGGTGTCGGCAGTGCTCTGCAGACGGTAGATGGTAGCCAGACCCGGCTGGATGTCGCCTTCGAGCGTACCGTTGGTCACCTCTACAGGCAGGGCGCGGGCCATAATGCGCTGGAAGCACATCTGGCAGTTGCAAACCTTAGAAGAAGCAGTATTACCACAGTGGAAGCCCATGAAGATCTCCTTGTCGGTATAGGTGTCGCAAGCGAACTTCTTGCCCTTGATACTCTCCTCGTACATGTCGTTGGGCACGGTGTTGTTGATGTCGAGCAGGGTAACGGCATCCTGGCTGATGCAGGTGCCGATGTACTCTGACAGCGTGCCGTAGATATCCACCTCGCAGCTTACGGGGATGCCGCGGCTCGTGAGACGGCTGTTCACGTAGCAAGGTACGAAGCCGAACATGGTCTGGAAGGCAGGCCAGCACTTCGTGGTCAGCGATACAAACTGGCGGCAGCCCTTGTGGCCTTCGATCCAGTCGCAGAGTGTCAGCTCATACTGAGCCAACTTCGGCAGTACGCTGGGAATCTTGTTGCCAGTGCCGAGCTCTGCAACCATATCCTTCACCACGTCGTCGATGCGTGGGTCACCCTGGTGCTTCTGGAAGGCCTCGAGCAGATCGAGCTCAGAGTTCTCCTCGATCTCAACATCGAGATCATAAAGGGCACGGATAGGAGCGTTACAAGCCAGGAAGTTGTTAGGACGAGGACCGAAGCTGATGATCTTCAGGTTCTGCAGACCTACGATAGCGCGGGCGATGGGAAGGAACTCGTGGATCATCTCGGCGCACTGGTCGGCAGTACCTACAGGCTCCTCGGGGATATAGGCGCGGGTCTTGCGCAGTGAGAGGGCGTGGCTGGCGTTCAGCATACCGCAGTAGGCGTCGCCACGGCCGTCGATGAGGTCGTTCTGGGTCTCCTCGGCAGCAGCGCAGAACATGGCGGGACCGTCGAAGTACTTGGCGAGCATGGTCTCGGAGATTTCAGGACCGAAGTTGCCGAGATAGACGCACAGGGCGTTACAGCCGGCCTTCTTGATGTCCTCAAGAGCCTGCTGCATGTGGATCTCGCTCTCCACGATACAGATAGGACACTCGTAGATGCCCTCCTTGCCAAACTTCTTCTCATACGCGGCGATAACGGCCTTGCGGCGGTTGACTGCCAGTGACTCGGGGAAACAGTCGCGGCTCACGGCCACGATACCAATCTTGATTACAGGTACATTGTTCATATTCTAATAAGTTTAAAAAAGTAATGCTTAGTTCACAGGCTGCAAAGATAGGCATTTTTCTCGAAACCCACGTGTTATTTTGTATCAAAAACTTTATCATTTGTCTAAAATAAGCTTAAAAGCCGTCTCTGTTGGCGATTGGTAACCGTTGTGGGGGCAGGCAGAAAGTGTTTTTACCACATTCCCCAAGTCACGGCATCCGCTGTCCGAACGATGTTGAGTTAACTCGATTTGTCGGTTGAGTTAACTCAACGGGACTTTTGAGTTAACTCGCGGTTTTCCCGGAGTGCGGAGGAAAACTTTTTCCAGTGCACTAGAAAAATATTTTGAGTACACTCAAAAAGAATGGGGGCCGACGGGCGACTTTCTCGAGTTAGGGCTTTGTGATGTCGTGGAGTTTTTGTACCTTTGTCGGCGAATTACTAATTATAATAGTTAATGCACTTATGAAGAAACTTCTATTTCCGATTATTATCGTTGTCGTTACTGTCCTGAGCGGCTGTACTAAAGACGATAGTGTTGTGACTTCGTCAGCCAAGAACTATCTGACGCTTTGGAATCCCTGTGAAGCAGTGACTCAAGCAGGAGGACCGCATTGCGACATTCGACATGGACGGCACCTTCGTGGGCGAGCTCTATCCGACCTATTTCGAATATAACATGTTGGAAGAGCGCGTGCTGGAGGACACTTCGTATAAGGACAAGGCGCCAGACGACGTGAAGGAGACGGCCCAGGAGATCAGGGACTTTGTCAGGAACGGCAAGGCGCTGCCGTCGCATTTCGACATGAAGCACGCACGGGCGGCAGCGAAAGCCTATGCCGGCATGACGCTGGCCGAGTTTGATGCCTATGTCAAGGCGTATGCCCAGAAACCAGCCAACGGTTTCCGTGGCATGACCTACGGCCAGAGTTTCTACAAACCCATGCTGCAGGTGTTCGACTATCTGAAGGCCAACGGCTTTACCTTCTACGTCGTTTCGGGCTCCGACCGCTTTATCTGCAGGGCGCTGGTGGAGTCTATCGGCATCGAGCCGAACCGTGTGATCGGCATGGACGTGAAGCTCCGCTCTTCC
>OMQN01000117.1 GCA_900313235.1 uncultured Prevotellaceae bacterium
GGCGAACTCCGTCTTTCCGTTCAGCACGTTGTGTCTGAAGAGGTAACGCTCGTTCAGAAACACTTCGATACTCAAAACATTAGTACTTGTCTCGTGTTCGTTCATGGTACTGTTACTGTTGTTAATAATTTTTTCCATGGGCTTTTTAAAAAATAGATTAATAAATTGTTGAATAATTAGTTTTAAGGATGTTGTTATCCTAGTGCAAAGGTACTAAAAATAATTGCGGTTTCCAAGGTTTTCCCCCACGGCATCACGTTAATATTTGTAAATTTAACGTTCCCTTAGCCAAAGTGGGGAACCTGTGGGGAATGTATGGGGAACCTCGAAAAGGGTTCCCCACCTCTCAATCCCTTTGTACATCGGCATTCCGAGAGATTTGTGGGGAATCTCCGAAATTATGCATTTTCCTGATTTTTTAGACCAATTAACGCAAAAATGAATTTCGCGGCTCATGAGTTAGCTGTACCCAGTCATGAGATAGCTGTACCTGTGTGCGAGATAGCTGTAGCCATACGCAGGAACAGCTAAGCCAGAGCTGGCTTAGCTGTTCTCGTGTCTGTATTAGTTGTATATTTAGAAGTTCAGTTCCTTACCGCGGTAGAAGTTGAGGAGTGCATTCTGATACAACAGTTCGTAGCGAGCCTGCACCAAGTCACTCTCAGCCTTCAGGTAGTTATTCTTTGCCTCATTGAACTCAGTGATGTTAGCCTTGCCATTCTCATACTTAGACTGTGTCAGTTCGAACGCATCCTTGCTGGAGATTGCTGCTATCTCACTGCTGGTAAACTTGCTGTGGGCAGCAACTGCATTGTAGTAGACCTGCTGAATCTCCTTGTAGAGTGTCTTCTTCACGTTGTCCAGTTGCAACACCTGCTTCTCGCGATCATGGCGGGCCGAGCGAATGCTGTTGCGTGTCTGGAAGCGGTTGAAGATGGGTACGTTGAGACTCAGTCCGATATACTGAGAGAAGTTGTTCCTCATCTGCGTGGCAAACGGATCTGCCGGCATACCTTCGGTCTTGTAGTAGTTGCTCTGCAGTCCGGCACTGAGGTTGAGCTTGGGATAGTAGCCCGCACGAGCAATAGCTATCTGACGGTCACTGGCAGAGAGACGCAACTGTTCAGCCTGCACCTCTGGTTTGATGGCGAGCGCCTCCTGATAAATCAGGTCCGGAGAGAGCGCCAGCATCGACGCATCGGGAGTAGCTGCAATGTCGGGACGTACAATGGTGAAACCCTCGGGAGAAGACAACTCCAGGAGCTGAGTCAGCGAGAGCAGCGCAAGCTGGAGGTTGTTGTTGGCCTGCGTAGCCGTCAGGTGCGCCTTCGCCAAGGTAGCCTGCTGCTGCGAGAGCTGAGCCTGACTGGCCTTGCCATTGCTGACAAAAGCCTGCAGGCGAGCTACCTGGACAGAGTCGATGTCAATCTGTCGACGTGTCACATCAGCAATCTCCATGTCGTAGAGTATCTGTACATAAGCCTGTGCCACCTGCATGCGGATGTCGTTGCGTGCCTTCTCCAGGTCGTGCGTAGCAGCCTCCAGGTTGAGCTGGTCCAGTTTTATCTGGTTAGGAATCTGGAAACCCGTAAACAACGGTACCGAAGTACCCAGGCTTAAACTCGTAGAGTTGGTCGAGCGATTGGTATACGTATTGTCGAGCGTCAGACCACGTCCGAAGGAGAAAGACTCCGAAGCAGAAGCGCTGAGGTCCGGCAGTCGCGAGTTGCGCGAAGTAGACAGTTGGAGTTCACGCTGCTCACGCGTGTGGACATGCTGTTTGATGCCGATGTTGTGCGAGACAGCATAGTCGGCACACTCGCGGAGCGTCCACGACTTATTCTGAGCTTGCGTCTCTAGGGATACTAATACTATTAGTACAACTAGAAAGAAACACTTCTTCATAGCTTAATCCTTATTATCGTCTGTAATAATCTCCGGGCCACGCACCTTGTCCTTGGCCGTGATGCCCTTCTTAATCTCAATATTCACACCGTCAGAGAGACCTGTGGTAACAGCCGTGCGCTCATAGCTCTTTTCCTTGCCATTCTCTTTCACCACATAGACGAAGGTGCTGTCGCCACTAAACTCGATGGCACTCTCAGGGATGCTAAGCACCTTGTCGGCCCTGGCCAGCACGATTTCGGCATTGGCACTATAGCCCGAACGTATCTTGCCACCCTCCACCAACTTGACGGCAGCCTTGATCTCAAACTGGTTGGCACCGTTGCTCTCAAAGGCCTTTGGCGAGATGTACTCTAGGGCAGCGTCGAACTTCAGGTCCTGCAGGGCACCGATGGTAATCTTCATGTTCATGCCGTTTACCAGCTGACCCACCTCCGTCTCGTCGATGTTGCCACGGAAGATGAGGTCGTTCATGTTAGCCACCGTAGCAATGGTGGTACCATCGTTGAAGGTGTTGGAGAGGATAACCGAGTTACCCACCTTGACGGGGATGTCGAGAATGACGCCACTCACCGTAGAGCGGATGAGCGTAGACGACGCATTGGCGTTCGACTGCGACACACCGTCGCGCACCACCTGCAGTGCATCGTTAGCAGCCATCTTCTCGTGCTTAGCTTGCTCCAGCGACATCTTCACCTTGTCAAACTCATCAGCCGACACCAACTTCTGATTGAAGAGGTTCTCCTCGCGCTGGAAATCCGTCTGTGCCTGTTTCAGGTTGATCTCAGCCAGACGTACACGCATCTCGGCACTCGAGAGCTGTCCCATGTCGGGGATGACCTTAACCTTAGCTATCACGTCGCCAGCGTTCACATGGTCGCCCGGCTCCTTATAGAGTTCGGTGATGATACCCGAGATCTGCGGTTTGATGTTGACCTCATTGCGAGGTTCTATCTTACCGGTGATAATGGTGGTTTTCTGGATGCTGTCCAACTGGGGTGTAAACTCGTTGTAAACCACTTCCTTGGGTTGGCTCTTCTGCCAGAGGAACACAAATGTCCCGATGAAAATCAGCGCTACGATAGCGAAGATGATCAGTTTGCTGTACTTTTTCATATTGTTGATATTTTTAGTTGTTTTCTTTTTGGTGGCAGCGGATGAACCACTGACCACGGTTATTCGTCACGCATGGCGTCGACAGGTTTGATGCTCATAGCTCTCGCTGCAGGTGCCAGACCAGCCAGCACACCCAGCGAACTCACGACGAAGGCACAGAAGATAGCGGTCCAGAAGCCTATCTGGAAGTGAGCCATCACGATGCCATCCTCCGTATTGCCCATCTCGAGCATCTGCAGTATCAAGACACCGAAGAGGATGCCACTCATGCCTGCCACCAATGTGAGTACGATACTCTCCGAGATGATTTGTGAGAGAATCATCCGCGGGGTGGCGCCAATGGCACGGCGAATACCGATCTCTGTGGTACGCTCGCGGACTGTCACCATCATGATATTCGACACACCGATGGCACCAGCCAACAGTGTTCCCAAGCCCACCAGCCAGATGAGGAAGTTGACACCACGGAACAGGTTGTCGAGCATCTGGAAGAGCACCTCCGTGTTGAACACCGTAGCACCCTTCTCATCTGTTGGGTCGACGAAGTGAGCCATCGTCACGGCTTCTCGAATGCGGTCGGACAACTTGGACATCACCACGCCCTTGCATCCTGTAGCTACCAGCATGTCTACCTGGTTACCACGGTTGTAGGTCTCCTGCAACAGTGTCATGGGCAGTGTGACCTTTTCTTCTGCACGACCGTTGATGTTCATATTCGTCGAGGCATAGTCAACACCTATCACCTCGTAGTAGGTAGAGTCGATGCGTATCTTCTTGCCGCAGGGGTCACCACCGTCCTTGAAGAGATCCTTGTATATCTTCTTGCCGAGGACACACACCTTGCGGCGCTCTTTGATGTCCATCTCGTTGATGTAACGGCCATAGTAGAGTTTGGGAGCTACCACCAGTGCATATTCTGGCGACGTACCTTGTATGCGTGGCGAGGTCTTCTGGTCACCAAAGTAGGCGGTGTTTGAGCGTCCCCAGGGCGAGAAGAGCACGGGGGCTATCACGTCCAATTCAGGTACGCGCTGGCGCAATCGGCCAATATCCTTCTGGTCCATGCTCCACCAGCGTCCTTTGCGGAAACCCTTATAGGCCTTCGTGGTCTGTTGCGGCCAGATGAAGACAGTGTTCTGGGCAAAGCCTTCGAAGTTCTTTTCGAGCAACTCCTGCAGTCCCTGTCCGCCACCCATCAGCGCCACGAGCATAAACACGCCCCAGAACACGCCAAAGCCTGTCAGAAACGAGCGCGACTTATTGCGTGTCAGCGTGTCGAGTATTTCTCTGTATGAATCTAAATCCAGTTTCATTTGACAAATTGACTATTTACTATTAGACTATTTAGTCGGCGCGGAGTGCCTCTATAGGACGTATTCTACTTGCCTTATAGGCAGGGATGAGTCCGGCAATCGTTCCTGCTATCACCATCACCATGGTAGCCTCGATACACACGTCCAGACCGACTGTCGGGTCCAGGAACATGGTGGCTTGGAAGAGTCCTGTGTCAATGACCTCATGACCGATAGTGGCATCCATATACTCATTGACAGCCACACCCAGCACCATACCGATATATCCAAAAAACGTCGTGATGATGACACTCTCGATGATAATCAGTTTCAGGATGCTCCAAGGCTTGGCACCTATCGCCTTACGGATGCCAAACTCGTGGGTACGCTCCTTGACGGTGATGAGCATGATGTTCGACACACCCACAATACCGGATAGCAGGGTGAAGAGGCCTACCACCCACAGCGCTGTGCGGATGATGCTGATACCCTTCTGCATCTGCAGGTTCTGCGTGTAGCCGTTCCATATCCATACGGCACGCTCGTCGTCAGGATGCACCTGATGGTTGCCGTTCAGTCGACGGCGATATACTTTCTCGAAGGACTCGTTGGCAGCTTCCGTCTTCAGTCCGTGGAAGGTGAACTCGATGTTTCCTATGCTGTTGTTGTTGGCACCAAACACGTTCTTGACGGTAGAATAAGAAGCATATGCCGAGGTCTCGCCATCGCCCGTACTCTTGTAGATGCCTACCACCTTGAAGGACATATTACCCAGTTTCACGTTTTTGCCTAACAGCCGCTTGCAGTCTTTCGGTTCCAGTTCCTTGGCCTGGTTATCTGCCATCACCAGCACCTTGCGTTTCTCCTTCAGGTCTATCTGGTTGATGTGTCGGCCACAAAGCAGGTCGCGCTTCAGAATCTGACTGTGTATGGGGTAGACACCGTAAACGGCACCCACGTCGTCGATGGTGCTCGCAAACTCCTTCTCGGTGGCAGCCAGGTCCTTGGTGTTCAGGTTGATGCCACGTCCCTCGCCCAGTCCCTTATAGGCTTTCGAGGTGTAACCCCCATAGGCCTCCATCGAGTTGGTGAGCCAGTTGCTAGTCTGCTTTACGTTGGCATTGATGAGTCCGTTGCCTGCACCCAACAGCACGATAATCATAAAAATGCCCCACGCCACAGCAAATCCTGTCAGTGTCGTGCGCAACTTGTTGCGTCGTGCCGTCTGCCATATTTCACTAATGATATCTCGCATAATTCTCTAGTTATTCTAGTTTGGCTAGTGCTACTAGTTATTTCATCAAACCTCCACTGCCGAAGGGTGATGCGTTGTGGTCAAGGTTTTCTTCTATCTGTCCGATGATGCCGTCCTTGATATGGACAATCTTGTTGGTCTCGTTGGCCACACCACTCTCGTGGGTTACCACAACGATGGTCATGCCGTCGTCCTGGTTCAGCTTCTTCAGCAGCTGCATCACCTCTACCGATGTCCTCGAGTCGAGGGCTCCCGTAGGTTCGTCGGCCAGAATAATCTGAGGCTTGGTAATCAGTGCGCGGGCAATAGCCACACGCTGCTTCTGTCCACCAGAGAGCTCGTTGGGATAGTGTTCAGCCCAGTCGAGCAGACCTAGACGGTCGAGATATTCCAGGGCAAGCGTATGACGCTTGCGCCTGGAAACCCCTTGATAAAATAGTGGCAACTCAACATTTTCTACTGCTGTCTTAAAAGAGATGAGGTTGAATGACTGGAAGATAAATCCAATCATCTTGTTACGATACTCTGCTGCCCGACGCTCGGAGAGGTTCCAGATGGGAACACCCGCCAGTTCGTAGGTGCCAGAGTCGTAGTTATCCAGAATACCCAATATATTCAATAAGGTACTCTTACCAGAGCCCGACGCTCCCATGATGCTGACGAATTCTCCCTTCGCAATGTCGAGAGATATACCTTTCAGTACATGGAGCGGCTGGGCACCTTGGTAGGTTTTGTTGATGTCTTGTAAGTGAATCATAAATAAAACTTTTTACCTTATGTCAATAGTTAGACGTCAAAACGATCTAAAAGGTTGCAAATCTCTACTTTTTTTATTCCTAAGAGTTTCATCTGGCGGAACAGTTCGGGCAACTTATTGTCGATGAAGTCGCGGCGACGCTCGTCCAGAATCTGCTCTTTCGCTCCAGGAGAGACGAAGTAGCCCAAGCCACGCTTATTATAAATAATGTTCGCGCGAGCTAACTCGTCGTAAGCTTTCACTGCGGTGTTGGTATTCACCTCCAGCAGCACAGCATATTCACGCACACTAGGAATGCGGTCGTCATCTTTATATTTTCCTGCAAGTATCTCATCACAGAGGCGGTCGGCTATCTGGATGTATATTGCTTTATCGTTTGTAAATGTCATACGTTTAACCATTTATTGTTAATAACCTGCATACGGGTAAAGAGCTTATACGATGCCCAGTAGTGGACGAAGATGAGCAGGGTCACTGCTGTGTTCAGCATATAGAAGAAGGGATGGAAAATATGCGTATAGGTTTCTGTCTTCTCGTCCCAGGTGCCCGTGATGAACTCGATGTTCATGCTGTTCCAGTCTATCTGGTTTAGAAGCATTGTCAGCAAGATGGCGACAAGAACTATCGTGCAGCTGGTCAGCAGGAACTGCTGGCGACGGAACAG
>OMQN01000027.1 GCA_900313235.1 uncultured Prevotellaceae bacterium
AGTGGGACGCATGGCTCCGCAAATCATGCAGCTCTACGACCAGAAGCGTTCACAGACCCAACGAAACACCTATATCTATTTGGGCATCATCTCCTTAATATCTCTCGTCCTGCTGATTATCATGTATGACACACTGAAACTTTATCGCAAGAAACAGGCGGCAAGCAAGAAGATAGAAGAGATGAACCAGGAGTTGACAGCGCAGAATATGCAGATTCTGGGCACCAATAACGAGATGAAGGAGGTAAACCGCATCAAGGATGAATACATAGGGCGCTTTCTGCAACTGAGCAGTAACCTCATCAAGCGTGGAGAGGAACACGGCAAACACCTGAACCGTTTGGCACGCGACCGCAAACTCGACGACCTCTATGCCGAACTGAAAAGTCAGCAGTTCCTCAATGGTGGCATACGCATGTTCCATCAGAACTTCGACGAGGCATTTCTGAATATTTATCCAGACTTCATTGTTGAGGTTAATAAACTTATGTCAGAGGACAACCAGTTTATGCCCAGCGAGGATGGTCACAAGAAATTGACCACGGAACTGCGCATTCTTGCCCTTATACGACTGGGGATAAGCGACAATCAAGAGATTGCCGACATCCTGCGTTCCAGCATCACTACCATCTACACCTATCGCTCCAAACTCAAGGCAAAGGCTATCAACAAAGGGGACTTCGAGGATGATATCCGACAAATATCAACCTACTAAAATAGCCAGCAAGACCAGATGTCACTGAACAAAAAGATTAAAAAAAGAAAAAATGACATTTTCTCTTTGTTTTTTGCTCACTTATTCGTACCTTTGCAGTCGATTTGTGTCCAATAGACAAGAAAGAACAAAAATAAAACAATAAAAATGGCAACAAACAATCAGAACGCAGCTCCCGTAGAGGAGCAGCAGGTCACTAAGACCGAAGCCTTCTTCGAGAAGTACAAGAAGGCCATCGTTGGCTGCATAGCAGCTGTTATCGTTATCGTTGTATGCGCTATCCTCGCTAACAACTATTATTTTGAGCCCCGTGCCAACGAGGCAAGCACCGAGCTTGCCAAGAGTCAGGAACTCTTCGACCAGCAGCAGTATGACAAGGCTCTGGTTGGTTTCCAGAAGGTCGCTGCCGACTACAGTTCTACCGATGCCGGCAATCTGGCTCAGCTCTATATCGGCATCTGCCAGGCCAATCTGGGCAAGTGGCAGGAGGCTGTCAACGCACTGGAGCAGTTCAGCGGCCAGGGCGACCAGATGATTAGCCCCGCAGCAGAGGGCGCACTGGGTAACGCCTATGCTAACCTGAATCAGTTGGACAAGGCTGTAGAGCACCTGAAGAAGGCAGCCAAGATGGCTGACAACAACTCACTGTCTCCCACGTTCCTCATCCAGGCTGGCGAGATTTTGGAGAGCCAGAACAAGAAAGACGAGGCCCTGAAGTTGTATGAAGAGGTGAAGGAGAAGTACTTCAACTCTATGCAGTACCAGAGCATCGACAAGTACATCGAAAGATGTAAGATGTAAGAAGGCTGAAGGCTGATGTAAGAAGTAATATGTAAGATATGGCAACTAAAAATCTGTCAGAATACAATGCCGCCAAGGTACCCGATGCCTCGAACATGACGTTCGGCATCGTGGTGTCTGAGTGGAACCCGGAGATTACGGGTGCCCTACTCGACGGCTGCGTATCGACATTGGAGAAGCATGGCGCACTGACGGAGAATATCCACGTAAAGACCGTGCCAGGCTCGTTTGAGTTGATTTACGGAGCCCGTCAGATGACACTCAACGACGGCTACGACGCAATCATCGTGCTGGGCTGTGTCATCCGCGGCGAGACACCCCACTTCGACTACATCTGTCAAGGTGTCACCCAGGGCATTGCCCGTCTTAATGCCACCAACAACATCCCCGTGGTCTTCGGACTGCTAACAACGGAGAACATGCAGCAGGCAATGGACCGTGCTGGTGGTCGACTGGGCAACAAGGGCGATGAGTGTGCTGTGGTAGCTATCAAGATGGCAAAATTCTGAAAACAACCCATATTACAGCAATTTAATATACCATTAAAAAGAGACCAACTATGAAAAGAATGATTCTTTCAGCATTGATGCTGGTTTGCGGTATGATGATGGCCATAGCCCAGAATCCCGCACAGATAAAGTTTGAAAAGACAACCCACAACTTCGGTACCTTCTCAGAGGCTAACCCCGTGGTGTCTTGCGAGTTCAGCTTTACCAATGTTGGCGAGCAGCCACTGGTCATCAACCAGGCCATTGCCTCTTGCGGATGCACTGTGCCTGAGTACACCAAGACACCCATCAAGCCAGGTGAGAAGGGTGCTATCAAGGTGACATATAATGGTGAGGGCAAGTTCCCTGGTCACTTCAAGAAGTCCATCACGGTACGTACCAACGGTGCAGTAGAAATGACACGCCTCTACATCGAAGGCGACATGACGGAAGCGGAGAAGAAGTAAGAAGACTGAAGGCTGATGTATGACTATAAAAAAGGCGCTGCTTGTTGGCAGCGCTTTTTTTATGTGCTAACAGCCAACTGCTAACAGCTAAAAGCTATACGTCAGTCCGATGGAACTCCATTCCTGCAACTGGAAGTAACCCATCTCGTCGTCGCGGTTGTTGCCGTCGTCAAAACGAGGATAAACAAACAGGTTGGCAGAGATGTATTTCGTCACCTTAAACTCAAATTGGTTCTCCCACTCCACCTTGGTCTGATAGTAAGTGGTATTGGCATAAAGACGTGTCTTCCACATGAGCTGGTCAATGATGTTCCACGTCAACTCGCCCGTAAACTGCGACGCGAAATCTTCCAAGGTGTGATGATTGCCCTTGATGCCGTTAGCCTCAGCCAGATCCATACGAGCCACATAGCGGAAGTTGAAGGCGAAGGGCAGGAAGTTGAGCGTACCCTTCAGGCGGCCACCCAGTGCATCGACATTATACTGCATACCAATACCGATATTGAGGTCGAAAGGTGAGGTAAAGTCTGAATAGACCTTCTCGTCGTTGGCCTTCAAACCGCGTGCGAACTGCGTATAGGCCAAAAGCTGCAAGGTGTAGTACCACTTCTTATGGGCCTGGATACCCAGCTTACTGGTGAAACGCAACAGATCGTTGTTGGTCTTAAACTGATGAACGGTATCGGAGGGCGACGTTTGGATACCCAGCTTCATCTCCAATTTATTATCAAAGGTGATGCGGTCCTTGTCGTTATAGTTCAGTTCCAGATTGGCAGCAGCCACAGCAGAGTAGTTGCTCTCACCACCCTTGTGCCAGTTGGTGGAGACATAGTTCTGCAGGAACTGCAGATAACCATCGCCTTTGAACTTCCAGAAGTTAGGCTTTCGGACGACAAGTTGAACGGGCACAGCCTCAGGTTCGTCGGGCACCATCGCGGCATAATCAGTCAGTTCCACCTCTTGCGAGAGTTCCTGATTCACATCATCACGAATGGAACCGGCCTCTTGCAGGTTCGTCTCGTTGTTGACCACCAGGTCTGGACGCCGCAGATAGAGGCTCATCAGCGCCTCGTCGATAGCATCGGCCACCTCGTCGTCGGATTTTGGCTGTAGCAACAGCGACTTCTGAGCGCCGGAATGATAGAACGTGGTGGGGACAAACAAACGGAAGTAGCGGCCATCATTCTGCTCACTACGCAACTGGTTGTTCACCTGCTGCAGGGAGTCCAGGCGCAGGCGCATCACATTCAGCGAGTCAAGGTACTGTTTCACCACCAGTGCCGTGTCTGGAACATCAGTCTTTGCAGACTTTCTGGTACGGCGTTGTGCGCTGACAGCGAGTACCATCAGCAGCAACACGGCAATCAATAAGATGTTTTTTTGCTTCATAACTGACTGCAAAGATAATGAAAAAATTATAAAACGGAAAAATAATAAAATAAAATATGAGGAAACTAACCTTTTTTTCGTACCTTTGCACTCGTTTTATATTAATAAGGTAAAGACAACAATGAATAGAGACACCATTATCGGCTTCGTACTGATTGCATTAGTACTTATTGGGTTCAGTTGGTGGAATCAACCATCAGCAGAACAGGTAGAAGCCGCACGCAAGCAAGACAGCATTGCCTTAGCCCAGAAAGATAGTATAAAGAAAGTCCAGCAGCAGGCAGCAGCCACGAAGGCTGCCACTGATAGCAATGCTACAGTGCAGGCAGACACCACTGCCCTCTTCTATGCCGCCCACCAGGGTAAGGAAGAAAAGGTGGTACTGAAGAACGGCAAGCTGACACTGACCCTGAATAGCTTTGGCGGCACCATTGAGAAGGCCGTCATCCACAACTTCCAGAGCATTGACGGCAGCAACGATGTCACCTTGTTTGACGGCAAGGACCAGCAGATGAACTTCATGCTGGCAGGCAAGCAGGAGAACATCGTGACCAACGAGCTGTACTTCACCCCCACAGATGTCACCGACTCTACCGTCACCATGATGGCTCAGGCTGCCAACGGCGGGCACATTGCTCTGCGCTACCGTCTGGGCAAGGACTACATGCTGAGCATGGCATTGGAAACGAAGGGACTGTCAGGCATGTTTGCACCAGCCTATAAAGAGATGGACATTGAGTGGAGCGACCACTGCCGCCAGCAGGAGAAGGGTTTTTCTTTCGAAAGCCGCTATACGGGTTTGTTCTACAAAGAGGCTAACGGTGGTACTGACAACCTGTCGGAGACTGCTGACAAGGAGGAACAGATTGAGGAGCGCCTGGACTGGGTGGCTTTCCGCAACCAGTTCTTCTCAGTGGCCTTTATCTCTAAGGACGACTTCTCGCAGAACGCTAACCTGTCGAGCATACAGGACCAGAAAGGTTCTGGCTACTTGAAGCAGTTTGATGCCAAACTGAAGACTGCCTTCGACCCCACAGGTCAGAAAGCGTCTGAGTTTGAGATGTATATCGGTCCTAACGACTTCCGTCTGATACAGGACGTGGAGCAGCAGAGCACGTTCGACAAAGACCTCGATCTGGAGCAGCTCGTCAACCTTGGCTGGTGGCTGTTGCGCTGGATCAACCGCTGGTTCACGCTGTATGTCTTTGACTGGCTGACAGGCTTTGGCTTTAATATGGGTATCGTACTGATTCTCATCACCTTGCTATTGAAGGCCATTACCTTCCCCATGGTCAAGAAGAGTTATATGTCGAGTGCCAAGATGCGTGTGCTGAAGCCTAAGTTCGAAGAGGCTACCAAGCATCTGGACAAGCCCGAAGACCAGATGAAGAAACAGCAGGAGATGATGTCGCTCTACTCTAAGTATGGGGTGTCGCCACTGTCTGGCTGTCTGCCCATGCTCATCCAGATGCCTATTTGGCTGGCCATGTTCTTCTTCGTGCCTAACGCCATCCAGTTGCGTGGACAATCGTTCCTGTGGATGGAAGACCTGTCAACATACGATCCCATCTGGGAATGGGGCACTAACATCTGGGGCATTGGCGACCACCTATCGCTGACCTGCATTCTGTTCTGTGCCGCCCAGCTGATATACACCTGGATTTCTATGCGCCAGCAGCGCGACCAGATGGTGGGCGCTCAGGCTGACCAGATGAAGGTGATGCAGTGGATGATGTATATCATGCCGCTGATGTTCTTCTTCATCTTCAACGACTACTCGTCAGGTCTGAACTTCTACTACTTCATCTCACTGTTCATGTCGGCAGCTATCATGTGGACACTGCGCAAGACCACTGACGACGAGAAACTGTTGGCCATTCTGGAAGCCAACTATCAGGCCAACAAGAACAACCCCAAGAAGCAGTCGAACTTTGCTGCACGTCTGGAAGAGATGCAGCGAAAGGCCGATGCCATGCGCGAACAACAGCGAAACAACCGTAGATAACACAACAGAACACACACACAACACATGAAAATAGGATTTGACAACGAGAAATATCTCAGGATACAGTCAGAGCACATACGAGAGCGTATTGCACAATTTGACGGCAAACTTTATCTGGAACTAGGCGGTAAGCTTTTTGACGACCACCATGCCAGCCGCGTACTCCCTGGTTTCAAGCCCGACTCGAAGTTACGCATGTTTGCACAGCTGAGAGACCAGCTGGAGATTGTCATCGTTGTCAGTGCTGACGATATAGAAAAGAACAAGGTACGCGCCGATCTGGGCATCACCTACGACGAAGACGTGCTGCGACTGCGTGAGGAGTTCATGAGTCGCGACTTCATGGTTGGTTCGGTGGTAATAACCCACTACAATGGTCAGCAGGCTGCCGACCTGTTCCGCAAGCGTCTGGAGCGTCTGGGCATCAAGTCGTACGTACATTATCTCATCGACGGCTATCCCCACAACGTAGAGCTGATAGCCAGCGATGACGGCTTTGGCAAGAACGACTATGTAGAGACCTCACGCGAACTGGTCATCGTCACTGCTCCAGGCCCTGGCTCTGGCAAGATGGCCGTTTGTCTTAGTCAGCTCTATAACGAGAACAAGCGAGGCATTCATGCCGGTTATGCTAAGTTTGAGACCTTCCCTGTATGGAACCTGCCTTTGAAGCATCCCGTCAACATCGCCTACGAAGCAGCTACTGCCGACCTGAACGATGTCAACATGATTGACCCGTTCCACCTGGAGGCATACGACAAGATTGCCATCAACTACAACCGCGACATCGAGATATTCCCCGTGCTGAATGCCCTGTTCGAGGGCATCTATGGCGAGAATCCCTATAAGTCACCTACGGACATGGGTGTCAATATGGTGGGCTTCTGCATCTCTGACGATGAGGTGTGCTGCAATGCCTCGCGCGACGAGATTATCCGCCGTTACTATGATGCCACCAACAAGATGGCTGACGGAGCGGACAACGAGCGTGAGGTCAACAAGATCCTGATGCTCTTCAACCAGGCAAAGATTACCACCGCCTACCGTCGTGTGACAGTAGCAGCACAGGCCAAGCAGGAACTGACAGAACACACTGCTGCCGCCATGGAACTGGAGGACGGCACCATCATTACTGCCAAGAGTTCACCCCTACTCGGCTGTTCGGCTGCCTTGTTGCTCAATGCCACCAAACACTTGGCAGATATAGACCACGACGCCAAACTGATTCCACAGAGTCTGATAGAACCTGTACAGAAGACGAAGATAGAATACCTGGGTGGCAAGAATCCTCGTCTGCATACTGACGAGGTACTGGTAGCGCTCAGCGTGTTGTCAAAAGACGACGAGCAGTGTCGTGCTGCATTGGCCCAACTGCCAAAATTGCGTGGCTGTCAGGTACACTCTACGGTGATGCTCTCTGAGGTAGACCGCAAAATCTTCAAGAAGTTAGGGTGCGGACTGACCTGCGACCCCGTACGCAAAAAATAAATAGTAACTTGTCAAATAGTCAATTATTATGGCCATCGTTAAACCATTCAAGGGCATCCGCCCACCGAAAGAACTTGTAGAAAAGGTAGAGAGCCGTCCTTACGACGTGCTCGACTCAGAAGAGGCACGCGCCGAGGCTGGCGACAATGCCCAGAGTTTGTATCACATCATCAAACCGGAGATTGACTTCCCTGTAGGTACCTCAGAGTATGATCCGCGTGTCTACGAGAAGGCTGCCGAGAACTTCCAGAAGTTCCAGGACAACGGATGGTTGGTGCAGGACTCGCGCGAACATTATTATATATATGCTCAGACCATGCAGGGCAAGACGCAGTATGGTCTGGTGGTCTGCGCCCACACGGATGACTACATGAAGGGCAACATCAAGAAGCACGAATTGACACGTCGCGACAAGGAGGAAGACCGCATGAAGCATGTCCGTGTGAACAATGCCAACATCGAACCAGTATTCTTTGCCTATCCAGACAATCCAGTGCTCAACGAGCTCATCATGCGCTATGCAGCCACTGAGCCCGAGTACGACTTCATAGCTCCTATTGATGGTTTCCGCCACCAGTTCTGGATCATCGACGATGACAAGGACATGCAGACCATCACTGACGAGTTCAGCAAGATGCCGTCACTCTATATTGCAGACGGTCACCACCGCTCAGCAGCCGCCGCCCTCGTGGGTGCAGAGAAGCAGAAGCAGAACCCCAACCACCGCGGCGACGAAGAGTATAACTACTTCATGGCTGTCTGCTTCCAGGCCAGCCAACTGACCATCCTCGACTACAACCGCGTCGTCAAGGACCTCAACGGACTGAGCTCGGAGGAATTCCTTGCCGCACTCAGCAAGAACTTTGAGGTAGCTGACAAGGGAACCGATATCTACAAGCCTCAGCAGCTACACGAGTTCTCACTCTATTTGGACGAGCACTGGTACAGTCTGAAGGCTAAGGAAGGTACCTACGACAATACCGACCCCATTGGTGTGCTGGACGTCGACATCTCCAGCCGCCTCATCCTCGACGAGATACTCAACATTGGCGACCTTCGCTCGTCAAAGCGTATCGACTTCGTGGGCGGACTGCGTGGACTAGGCGAACTGAAGCGCCGTGTAGACAATGGTGAGATGCGTGCCGCTCTAGCCCTCTACCCTGTCACCATGCAGCAGATTATGGATATTGCCGACAGTGGCAAGATTATGCCTCCTAAGGCTACCTGGTTTGAGCCCAAACTGCGCTCAGGCCTGGTCATTCATAAGTTGTCGTAACAACGTTATCACGTTATACGTCATAACGATGATCAACGACGAATACAAAACGATTAAAGAGACAAGCGAGGGATATTACACCGAGAAACGGAGTAAGTTCCTCGCTTTTGCCCACCCCGTCAGCACTGTCGACGAGGTGAAGGACATCGTGGCACAGTACCGCAAGAAATACTACGATGCGCGCCACGTCTGCTATGCCTACATGCTGGGCGCCGAGCGCACGGAGTTCCGTGCCAACGATGACGGCGAACCCAGCAGCACAGCTGGCAAACCCATCCTCGGGCAAATCAACTCCAACGAACTGACAGACATCTTGATAGTCGTTGTTCGTTATTATGGCGGTGTAAATCTGGGCACCAGCGGTCTTATTGTTGCCTACCGAGAGGCTGCCGCTGACGCCATCAGCCATGCTACCATAGAGACGCGACAGGTCGAAGAACTCATCAACTATTCCTTTGCCTACCCCCAGATGAACGATGTGATGCGCATTGTCAAGGACATGAATCCTCGCATCATCTCACAAACTTACGACAACACTTGTGAGATAGTGCTATCGATAAGAAAAAGCGAAGCTGAGCAGCTTCGCAATCGGTTAAATAGTCTGTTGTAAGTACTGCGCACACATCTCTGCGCAGCGTTCTCCATCAACACCTGCTGAAACGATACCACCAGCATAGCCAGCACCCTCGCCGCAAGGGAAGAGGCCCTCAAGGCGCACATGCATCAAGGTGTCGCCATCGCGGACGATACGCACAGGACTGGAGGTGCGCGTCTCCACACCAATCATGACGGCCTCGTTGGTCAGGAAGCCACGGCTCTGGCGACCAAAGGCCTTAAAACCCTCCTGCAGACGATGGCTGATGTTCTGCGGCATCCAGAAATGCAGGGGTGACGAGATGAGTCCTGGGGCATAGGAGGAGCGTGGCAAGTCGTAGCTCAGTCGCTTGTTGACAAAATCAGCCATGCGCTGTGCTGGTGCGGTCTGTCGCATATTACCCTGTTGCCAACAGTCACGCTCTAACCGTTCCTGGAAGTGCATCACGCGCAACGGGTCGTCACCCTCAATATCTTCTGCGCGTGTTTCGACCACCATACCACTGTTGGACCACTGTCCGCCACGATTGGACGGACTCATGCCGTTGACGACAATCTGCTGCTTGTCGGTAGCGGCTGGAATAACAAAGCCACCAGGACACATACAGAACGAGTAGACACCACGGCCGTCGACCTGTGTGACAAACGAATACTCTGCGGCAGGCAGGTACTTACCCCTACCCTGTTTGTTATGGTATTGTATCTGGTCGATGAGCATCGACGGATGTTCCAGGCGGACACCAACGGCAATGCCCTTGGCCTCTATCTCAATGTTGCTCTCTGCCAAGTAGCGATAGACATCGCGGGCGGAATGGCCTGTGGCAAGAATGACAGGTCCCATGAATTGCTGTGGGCTATTAGCTGTGGGCTGTTGGCTGACAGCCTCAACACCAACGACACGGTTGCCTTCCAACAACAGACGCGTCATCTTAGTCTGGAAGTGTACCTCACCACCGCAGCGGAGAATGGTGTTACGCATGTTCTCAATGACACGCGGCAACTTGTCAGTACCAATATGCGGATGGGCATCGGCCAGGATATTCGTTGAGGCACCATGCTGGCAGAACACGTTGAGAATCTTCTCTATGGAACCGCGTTTCTTGGAGCGAGTGTACAGCTTGCCATCCGAATAAGCGCCAGCACCACCCTCGCCAAAGCAGTAGTTGCTCTCAGCATCCACCTGCTGCGTCTTGGCTATCTGTGCTAAATCTTTCTTGCGTTCATGCACATCCTTGCCGCGCTCCAAGACAATGGGGCGCAAGCCAAGCTCTATCAAGCGAAGAGCAGCAAACAGTCCACCAGGCCCAGCGCCTACGACGACAACCTGCGGACGCTCGCTGACATCGGGATAGTCTGTAAGGACATACTCATCGTCGGCAGGCTGTTCATTGATAAACACGCGGACCTTCAGATTGACAAAGATGGTACGCTGGCGGGCATCGATACTGCGACGAAGAATGCGTACAGCCGTTATCGTCCGTACATCAAAGCCATATTCATCGGCCAACCATGAGCGCAGCACCTGTTCATTGGCTGCCACCTGCGGCTGTACCCTTACTTGATACTCGTTGGTCATTCCTCGTTCTTGAAGAGGTCTTGAATTTCAGCAATTTCGTCTTCATCAAACCACTTGCCCAAGCGGTCCTTTGCCTTCTGCTGAATTTCTGGGTCTACATCCACCCATACCTTCTTTAATACAAAGAGTAGCACGGCAAGGTCGTCAGTCAATCCGGCAATGGGGATGGCATCGGGAATGACATCCAACGGACTGATCATATACCCCAACGCACCGATAATCATGGCCTTGTTGGCCTTGCTGACTTTGTCACTCTGCAACGTGTAGTACAGAATTAAGGCTGCATAGACTAATTTAGATCCTGCACGCTTGGCGATTTTGGCAATCTTGTCAACGAAGTCCGACTGTGAGAACTTGTTGGCATACTTCATAAAATCAGGTAGTTCCATTTTACTATTTACTATTTTACTATTTATTGATTCTTATCACTCTGATACCCGTATGCGACGGATGTTTCTGCAGATAGCGGTAGAACGTCATACGTTCCTCAACGACCTTCTTGTGTATCATCGATGCATTGAGCAGGTGCAAACCGTCCTTCTTCCACACGGCAAAACCAAGATGGGCAATATCCAGCCCCTTCTTATTGCAGGTAATGGCAATGATGTCTCCATCGTGGACAGCCTGACGCAAGACTTTTGTACTGCGGTGTAGTGCACTCTTGGGAATATAGCGGGCCTTCGTACCTGTAAGCTGTTTCTCCTGCTGACGGATGACGGGCACCAGCTTCGGCTGTGCCTTCAGTGCCTTGTAGGCTGTAGGGTGTGTACTCATATAGTTCACATTGACACGCTGGACAGCCGTAAAGGGTGGGTTGGGCGACTGTATCTCCTTGACAATCTTCATGGCTTGCTTGTCAGCAATCCAATCGGAGAAATAGTGCAGCCGTGAGGTATAGTCAGTCATCAAGCCTTGCCTGTATCTCAGCATACGCAGCGTCGTCAGATAGTCATTCCACGAACGTTTGCCCTGCTGTGCACAAAGTGTCAGGGCTGTCACCGTTTCCACCAATGTGGTGCAGTCAAGCTGTCGGGTATTCACCACCAGTTGCTCGTTGTCATTGACTTCCAAGGTATGAGCTACATAGGGCACGTCCAGAAACTGGCGGGCAAACCAAAGTGTCGACGTCTCTGTATTGGCTTGAGCCAACAAGCGGCAGACAGTCACGCTGTCAGCCTTCTGATAGGTTACCTGCGCCTCCGCACAGATGGCAGATAGCAGCAAGAGGGAAAATAGTACTCTGTATCTCATTATTTTTTCTTTTTAAACCGTCCTCGCGCTCCAAAGTTGTAGCCCACATATATGTTCAGACTGCCAAAGATGTTGTTGGCTGCAAACTGTTGCTTATGGTAGTTATAGGAACGCACAATAACAGCCGCGCCTGCATACCAGCGCATATTGTTGTACACCAAGCCAAAACGTCCGATGCCGTCTATATTGAAGTTGTTAATGTTCAACAGGTCCTTACTACTGCTCGACTCGCCATGGGTATGCTTATAGGCCAATGCCAACGAGAGTGAGGAACAGAACAGGCAGTTCTTAGCAAACACCCAGTTGTAGGCATACCCTACCGATGCGCCGTAGTTATAGTACTCCACGCTGTTGAACATCAGTCCGCTGTCTACTTTGACTGTTTGCGCCCCCATACGCTCGTCTATCACTGCCTGCAACTTCTCATGGTCAAAGTCTATGCTGTTGCGCGTATAGGTCACCCCCGCCATCCACGAGCCGCAGCTGATTTTCTGTATGGTACTCTGTGCAAAGGCAGCAGGATAAGAGAAGCGTTTGTGATTGAAGATATAGTAGAGGTTAGCACCAGTGATGCCCACGCTGATACCATTGAAAGGCACACCTTCCAGCACTTGGGTATCGACGTTCTTGCCTAAGTTGGCACGACGGATGTGATAGTCGCTGCCCGTACGGCGATAGTATAAGTCAACACCAATTTGTGCAGCGTAAATACTGAGGTCAATCTCTTGCTTCAGATCCTTGAGGTCCATATCCACACGCTTCAAGTCGAACGTATAGCCGAAGAACACCCAACGCCAGCCAAAGTAGGGACCAATCTTCAGATTCGGCTCAGGCGACAGCCACACCGACTGTCCGTCAGCTCCCCTCGAACTGAGACGATAGTAGTCGTAGGTATGTGTAGCTTGGAGCATGACCGACCAGTTATAGTGCTGTGGCTCGACATAGTTCTCGTCGATATAGCTGAAGCCACGGATAGTACGGCGCAGCCAGCTCATCTTCTTCTCTGGCTGTTCTGTCTGCAACGTGTCTTGCGCCATCGCGTGCAACGTCACCAAGGACCATATCAGCAGTAGCACTCTCTTCATCTGTTCAGAACTTTCCTAAGATACGGTCCAGTACCCAGTTGACAGGGGTTGCCGACACACTAGTACACTCGCAGATGCCTATGCCCTGCAGATGATCGCAGACATTCTTAATGAGCGGATACTGCACATAGGGAGGATTAGGTACTTCCAGCACCTGTGTTCCTTCACTGGTATGCAGCAGAATGGGTTTATAGTCGAAGACAGAGAAACTCATCAGTCCCTTGTCACCAATAATCTCGATACAGTCCTCGCGTGCCGACTCATGGCCTACAAAGCACCAGGAACCACTACCAGGCACGCCACTCTCAAACTCAAAACATGCGCTCACCGAGTCTTCTGCCTGATAAAGGTTGCCGCGATTGGCACAGATGCCACGAGCTTCAAGGATAACACCGAAGATGTGTTGCATGAGGTCGAGCTGATGGGGAGCCAAATCATAGAAGTAGCCACCACCGGCAATATCTGGCTGAAGGCGCCAAGGCAACTCGGCTGTTTTGGAATAGTCAAGTTCACGAGGCGGTACGGCAAAACGAATCTGAACATTGATGACTTTACCGATGGTACCATTGTCTACCAGTTCCTTGACTTTCTGGAAATAGGGCAGATAGCGACGGTAGTAGGCCACAAAGCAGGGCACACCCGTCTCCGCACTGACGCGGTTGATGCGGGCACAGTCCTCGTAAGAGGCTGCCAGAGGTTTCTCTACATACACCGGTTTTCCAGCCTTCATGGCCATAATCGCAAAGGTAGCATGGCTGCTGGGAGGCGTAGCAATATAGACAGCATTCACGTCGGGATCGTCAATGAGCTCCTGGGCATCGGTATACCATTTCGGTATGCCGTGTCGCTCAGCATAGCTACGCGCCTTCTGCTCCTGGCGACTCATCACCGCCACCACGCTGGAGCCTTCTACCTCAGAGAACGCCGGCCCGCTTTTCTTTTCTGTCACCTCACCACATCCGATGAAGCCCCACCGTAATATTTTCATAATTGTGTGCAAAGATACGAAAAGTTGAGCGCAATACAAAACAAAAATTGTTTTTTATTGCCGAAACGGAGTAAGTTGGCGACTTTTGGCGCAAACTTACAAAATAAATCTTAATTCTTAATTCTTAATTCTTATTTTATTTGTACCTTTGCATCATTAATTCGACAAACATGGACCAGCAAGACAAAATAATTGTACAGAAAGTACGCAGCTACCGAGGAATCCTGTCGGCAGGCATGCGCCTATATATCAGTGCTTTCCGCAGATTTTTCAAGGCCTCATGGCTTATGGCTCTCATCTATGCGCTCGTCAATGCGGCCTTGGGCACACTGACAGCCATCAAGATTCCAGAGCTGACCGTTGTCATCCTGTCGCAACTACAGCGCTATAACGGTATCTTCGCAGAGAGTCTGCAGCCCTACCTCATGGCGCTGGCAGAGTGCATCGTTCTCATGATGGCCATCATCATCGTCACCGCCTTGGCTCACAGTACTATCTATACCTTGCTGAAAGAGCATAGCGAAACGGGCGACATATCGGTTCCGGCCAGTTGGTGGAAGCCCAGCACACGCTTGATGGGGCGCACGCTGAAGGGGGCACTCCTCACACTGCTGGTCTGCATCCCTCTGTTCATCGTTGCACCCTTTGCCCTGCCGATGTGGTATGTATTGACGAAGTACATCATGGAACCCTCTACTGGCTATTGGACCACACTGAGAAAAGGCTATGGAAACGGCATGGGGCACTGGGGTTCTTTATTTCTGGTATTTTTCCTTACCATGCTTTTCATTCTGCTGGCAGGAATGATTGTCATGCTACCTGCTCACATTCTCTTCTTGGCCAACTACCGGGCACAGATGGGCGTACTCATTGGCGATCCGCTGGGTATGCCTTCATATATGCTGCCCATGACATTCATCACCTTCGTCCTGTGTAGCTTCCTGTACTTCTACCTTTGCCTGCCCCTGCTGCTCAACGGCTACTATGCCTATGGTGCTATTGAAGCCAAAGAACTGGAACACGAACAACAAAAGCTAAGCATACAATGAAGAAGATACTCTTTATAGACCGTGACGGAACCATCATTCGCGAACCTGCCGACGAGCAGATTGACAGTTTTGAGAAGCTGCAGTTTGTGCCTCGTGCCATCTCAAGTCTTACATTCCTGCGCCAGCATACCGACTATGCGTTTGTCATGGTTAGCAACCAGGACGGACTGGGTACTGACGCTTTTCCAGAAGACACTTTCTGGCCTGTCCACAATTTCATTCTCGACACACTTCGTGGTGAGGGTGTTGAGTTTGATGACATTCTTATAGACCCACACTTTCCAGAAGATAATGCCCCTACCCGCAAGCCCAACACGGGACTGGTAGAGAAATATATGAACAACCCTGAGTACGACATTCAGGGCAGCTACGTCATTGGCGACCGTGACACCGACCGCCAGTTTGCCAAGAATATAGGCTGTGGTTTCCTTAAAATTGACAGTGCTCCTGGCGAGTTGGCTGCCGAAAGCTGGGAAAAGGCTACCGCCATCGCTTTTGGCGGCGAGCGCAAGGCAGAGGTTCGACGCACCACCAAAGAGACGAATATCTGGGTGAAGGTAGACCTCGACGGCAACGGCCGTTGCGACATTCACACTGGGCTGGGGTTCTTCGACCACATGCTCGAACAAATCGGCAAACACGGCATGATTGACCTCACCGTGCATTGTGACGGCGACCTGCACGTTGACGAGCACCACACCATAGAAGACACTGCATTGGCGCTGGGCGAATGCCTACTGAAAGCCTTAGGCGACAAACGTGGCATTGAGCGCTACGGCTACTGTCTACCGATGGACGACTGTCTCTGTTCCGTCTGCCTCGACTTCGGAGGACGTCCCTGGCTGGTATGGGATGCCGAGTTCCATCGTGAGAAGATTGGCGAGATGCCCACCGAGATGTTCCTACATTTCTTCAAGAGTCTGAGCGATGCTGCCCGCATGAACCTCAATATCAAGGCTGAAGGACAGAACGAGCACCACAAGATTGAAGGCATCTTCAAGGCATTGGCACGTGCACTGAAAATGGCAGTACGCAGAGATGTGTATCACTACGAACTGCCATCGACCAAGGGTAGTTTATAACTTCACTCTCCTCATAACTATCTGCTTGGCCAAATCATTTCCATCGGATAGTGCAACAGCAAGTGCTTGAAGGAACGCTTGCGAGCCATCAGACAACGCAGGATAAAGCGTCCTTCTGTCTCTGAGGGTTCACAAAGCATGCAGCTACGGTCTAGCGACAACGTGTATTGAAGCACCCACATCACACCAGCAGCAAACTGCGTCAAGCCAAGCAACTGAAGGGTTTCCGTCATGTTGCAGCCATCCTTAAACGGCTGGAAAGCCCCCTTGAGTCGGCTGAGCACATAATAGTAGTCTACCAGACAACACATGGTAGCCTTTCCGCTCAGCAAACGTTGCTGGAAGGTCTGTAACATACAGAGGGCATTCATCGTCAGTGTAGGCACCAGCCAATCGCCCTCACCCTCCAGGAACATCAGTTCTTTGTTGTGCGCAAACCACTTCTGCATTCTTTTATTCACGAACGGGTTACGCATGGAAAGCACACGATAGTACAGATTCACGGGGGTATTGTCCCATACGGTCAGCGCCAGCGAGGTATAACCACAATAGACATCCTCCTGACCTGTCTGGTGGACAAATTTGACGATGCGGTCCATGTTACAATCTACAAAGATATCAATGCTTGGTGTCTTCAGCAGATGACGCATCTCGCTATCATCATAATGGCGCTCTCCCAGTCCATTCATCACAGCAGCATGGAGCTTGCGTTCTGCCAGTTTCTTGACGAGTTTCTCACAGCGGTTCTCATACAATTCCTGTTCATCACGGAGCATCTCGGCATCAGCCATCCAGTCGATGCTCAAATCCTGTGGAGCACGCAGTCCAAAGTCAAACAACCGTTCCACTCCTTTATAGCAAACGCCCACCAACCCATGCCGTTGGGCAATCTGATAAATGCCGTTCCATTCTTCAACCGAAGGTCCTCTGCTCAGACAGTCCATTTGTCCAACGGCCACACGTAGCAATTCAAAAAACAGTTCTTGCATGATACTTATGTTAGTAGTATTAAAATCTGTTGCAAAGATACGAAATAATTGATAATTGACAATTGATAATTGATATTTTCTTTGTACTTTTGCACAAAATTAGTGTATTGACGACTATGACCGACGATAAAATACTACGCATGCGACAACTCATCAGCGAGTTGAACGAGGCTTCTGACGCCTACTACAACGGACAGACCGAGCGCATGACCGACTATGAATGGGACGCCCGTTTCGATGAGTTGAAACGGTTGGAAACAGAGACAGGCACTACCCTGCCCGACTCTCCCACGCAGAAGGTATCGGAGGACAGCATCACCGGCCAGAAAGAGGAACACGAATTTGCTGCACTCTCGTTGGCTAAGACCAAACAGATAGGCGATTTGGTGAAATGGGCTGAGCAACGCCCTATCTGGATATCGTGGAAACTTGACGGACTGACGCTTGTCGTTACCTACGACAACGGGCGGCTGAGCAAGGTGGTGACGCGCGGTAACGGACATATTGGCACCAATATCACCTACTTGGCAGATGCCATCAGTGGTATTCCCCATACGATTGCCCACCACGGGCATACTGTCATCCGCGGTGAAGCAGTCATCGCCTACGATGACTTCGAGCGTTTCCTGATGGAGAGTGGCGAAGACTATGCCAACCCCCGCAACTTAGCTTCTGGATCGCTGACATTGAAGGACGTGAACGAGGTACGCCAGCGCCACATCCAATGGATTCCCTTTACCTTAGTATATACGGACATCGACCTGAACAGCTGGGGCGACCGCATGGAGTGGCTTGACCAGCAGGGTTTCAAGACGGTGGAGCGCCAACAGGTTGAAAAGCCCTCGCTTCCCGCTGTGGAAGCCTGTGTGACAGGCTTCACAGAGAAGGTAGTCTCCAAGCAAAATCCCTTCCCTGTCGATGGTTTGGTCATCTGTTACGATGACACGGTATATGCACAGACGGGCTCCGTAACAGGTCACCATGCCACACGTGCCGGACTGGCATTCAAGTGGCAAGACGAAGCTGCCAGCACCATACTGCAGGATATTGAGTGGTCTTGTGCTGCCAGCACCATATCGCCCGTAGCCATCTTCCAGCCTGTAGAGTTGGAGGGTACCACCGTACGTCGCGCCTCGTTGTGCAACATCAGTGAGTGCGATCGTCTGGGCATTGGCGGTCCTGGTACACAACTCAGTGTCATCAAGGCCAATAAGATTATTCCCAAGGTCATTGCCGTCACTCAGTGTGTCGGAACGTTCACCGTTCCCAACGATTGTCCCGTCTGTCATGCACCTGCCCAAATATCCGTCAGCGAGATGAGCGGTACCAAGACACTCCACTGCACCAATGCCGAGTGTCCTGCCAAACAACTCAAAAAGCTGGCGCGCTTCGTTTCGAAGGAGGGTATGAACATTGACGGCATATCTGAACAGACACTCTCCAAGTTCATCAACCTCGGCTGGATTAGTGAATATGCAGACATCTACGAGTTGCGCAACCATATCTTAGAACTCTCGCGCATGGAGGGCTTTGGCGAGAAGTCGGCCAGCAACATCGTGCGCAGCATCGACAAGAGTCGTAAGGTGGAAGCCCATAGACTGCTCTATGCACTCAACATACCACTCTGCGGTCTGGACGTCTGTAAGCGACTGCTCAGTGCCTATCCTCTCGACGACCTTGTCACTATGGCCACTACTCCCGACGGTTCCCCGTCGGGTACTCTCACCCAGTTGGACCTCTTTGCTCCACAGACAGAGCCTCAGGATATCTTTGCCCACATCAATGGTATCGGACCCGAGAAATCGGCGCAGTTTGTCCTGTGGTTCCGCGACGAGCACAACCTTGCCCGCTACCGCCGCCTCTTGGAGAAACTGACCGTCACCACTCCCGATGTTTCTCCGACGGGCGACAAGTGCGCAGGACTGACCTTCGTCATCACGGGCGACGTACACCACTACAAGAACCGCAACGAACTGAAGGCCTACATCGAGTCGCAAGGTGGCAAGGTGGCATCAGCGGTCAGCGGTTCTACGTCTTTCCTTATCAATAATGATGTCACCTCCACCTCTGGCAAGAACAAAAAAGCCAAAGAGCTGAACATTCCCATCATTTCAGAAGATGATTTCTTGGCGACCTACGGACTAATGAAAAGTGAATAGTAAAAAGTGAATAATATAAAGTGATATGACACAGAAAATGAAACCCGCCACACTCTGCGTACAGGCAGGCTGGCAACCTAAGAATGGCGAATCACGCGTGCTTCCCATCTATCAAAGCACCACGTTCAAGTATGACAACACGGAAGAGATGGCCGACCTCTTCGACCTCAAGAAGGAAGGCTACTTCTACACTCGTCTGGCAAACCCCACCAATGATGCGGTAGCTCAGAAGATTGCTGCCCTCGAGGGCGGTGTAGGTGCCGTACTGACATCCTCAGGTCAGGCTGCAAACTTCTACGCCATCTTCAACATCTGCCAGGCTGGCGACCACTTCGTCACTTCAAACGAAATCTATGGTGGCACCTACAACCTCTTTGGTGTAACACTGAAGAAGCTGGGCATCGAGTGCACCTTCATCTCTCAGGAGGCCAGCGAGGAGGAGATCGACGCTGCTTTCCGTCCCAACACCAAGGCACTGTTTGGCGAGACCATCAGTAATCCTGGCTGTCAGATACTCGACATTGAGAAGTTCGCACGCATCGCCCACAAGCACGGTGTGCCCCTCATTGTCGACAACACCTTCCCCACCCCCATCAACTGCCGTCCTTTCGAATGGGGCGCTGACATTGTCACCCACTCCACCACGAAGTACATGGACGGCCACGCCACACAGGTCGGCGGCTGCGTTGTAGACAGCGGCAATTTCGACTGGGATGCCCATGCAGACAAGTTCCCAGGACTCTGCACTCCCGACGAGTCTTACCACGGATTGACCTATACCAAGGCTTTTGGAAAGATGGCTTATACCACCAAACTCGTCGCCCAACTGATGCGCGACCTCGGAAGCATACCCTCACCCCATAACTCTTTCCTTCTGAATCTCGGACTGGAGACACTCCATCTGCGTGTTCCTCAGCACTGCCGTAATGCACAGCGCATCGCCGAGTTCCTGGAGAAAGACGAGCGCGTAGCATGGGTACACTATAGCGGACTGCCCAGCGACAAGAACTACGCACTGGCACAGAAGTACCTACCCAACGGTTCGTGCGGTGTCATTGCCTTCGGACTGAAGGGCAACCGCCAGACGGCCGTAGAATTTATGGACTCACTGAAGCTCATTGCTATTGTCACCCATGTGGCTGATGCCCGCACCTGTGTGCTCCACCCTGCCAGCCACACCCATCGTCAACTTTCTGACGAACAGTTGCGCGAGGCTGGTGTCGCCCCCGACCTCATCCGACTCTCTGTAGGCATCGAGGACTGCGACGACATCCTGGCAGACATCCGTCAGGCATTGGACAAGATATAATCCGGTATTGACATGATGCCGACATAAAGGGTATCCACCATCATCATTTGAGGCTGTCACATCTGACAGCCTCAAATTGTTTTTTATTCCTGCTTTGTCCGCTGCACCGCTACGGATGCCAGCATCGACAGCAGAAGGATGCCGAAGATAATAGCAAGGCTGACAGGTGTAGGCACCACGATATGTGGCATGTTGAGAGACACCCCAACCAACGAACCAAGGGCGTTGATATACTCATTCATGGCGAGCAGCATTTTGACACCCACAAAGATAAGGATAAAGCCAAGACCATATTTTAAATAGGTAAAATAACGAGAGATGGCCGCCAGCGCAAAGTATAGCGCACGCAGTCCCAGGATGGCGAAGATGTTGCTGGTAAGCACGATAAACGGGTCACGGCTGACGCTGAACACAGCAGGAATACTGTCGACAGCAAAAGCAACATCAGTGGTCTCTATTACTAATAAGGTGATAAAAAGAGGCGTTGCCAGCCATACCGCCTTACCTCCATCTTTGGTCTTCTCTTTTACAAAGAACTTCTCACCATGCAAATGGTCGGTCACTGGGAAAAAGCGCTTGAACAGGCGGACGATGAAGTTGTCACCAGGATTGCCCTGCTGGTTCTCGTCGTGAGTAAACATCTTTCCACCCGTATAGAGCAGGAAGATTCCGAACAGGCCCAACACCCACTCGAAGCGCTCAACCATCGCGGCACCGGCAAAGATGAAGATGCTGCGTAGGACCAATGCGCCGAAGATGCCCCAGAAGAGCACTTCATGCTGGTACTTACGCTCAATGCCAAAGAAGGAGAAGAGCATCAAGAATACGAAGAGGTTGTCCATTGACAACGACTTCTCTATCAGATATCCCGCGAGGAACTCCATGGCCTTCTCGTGCGGTTCGGAAGGATAGAACAGGTAGATGCCTGCACAGAACACTAACGAGACGGCTATCCATACTGCCGTCATCTGCAATGCTTCTTTCACATTTACCTCATGCTGTCCCTTGCGCCCGAACATCTTCAAGTCGACCACCAGCATCAGCAATACCAACACATAAAACACGATCCAAGCCCACAAAGGCAATCCCATTAAGTTCATCATTCTGTATTATATTTCAATTTTGGGCACAAAGATACATATTTTTCTCAAATTACGCTAACTTTGCCACATGGTTTTTATGAGAAAAAGAAAAATCGCAAGTGCTTGTTCAGCTACTTGCGATGTTCTTGTTGGGGTACCCGGACTCGAACCAGGAAAGGCAGGACCAGAATCTGCAGTGTTACCATTACACCATACCCCAATT